>DASPMH010000766.1:0-7408 GCA_035627175.1 Terriglobales bacterium
GTATTCGGCGGCTGTGCCGCACATCTGATCAATGACGCCGACTGCCGCCGCTGGACCGAGGCCGACGCGCCGGCGCTGGTCAGCCATACCCACGGGTTGCTCGAGCCTTTCGAGCTAGCCGCGGGCGAGTGGATCGGCGGGCGCGAAATACCCGCTTCGCTGATCGACGTGCTCGCCGAATGCGGCCGGCAGTATCTGCCCTGGGTCAGCGAGGCGACGGTTGACGGCGAGGCCGAGGTCGTCTTCGGCGATGGCGTGCGGGTGCGCATCGCCGCCAACGACTTCTTGCGCCAATCCCGTGCGACGATGCTGGCGCGCTACCGTGCCTTGCGCAGCGACAATCTCGATCAGGTTCTCGAGCGCGCCGGAGTGCTGCACTACTTCGCCGATCATCTCGATCAGGCCGGCGCCGTGCCGCAGTGGGACGCGCCGCCGCAACCGAAGCACAACCGGCCTTACCCGCCCGAGGGCGAGCACTGATCGGATCAGCTTGCGTCGGTGTTTTGCGCCGTCATCAGCAGCACCGCGGCGCAGATCACTTCGACGATGACGAAAGCGGTAGCGAAGACGGCGTCGTGGAAGGCCCAGGCGATGATTCGCCCGAACGCTGCCGTCGCCAGCAGAGCCGCGGGAAAGTACAGAATGCGGCCGTGTCCCGGGCGACAGCCGAGGAAGATCGTCGTGCCGACGAAGAGGAAGAAGGCGGCGAAATCGCCGAATTGCGTGCTGCGCGCCATGCCTTCGAGCGGCGGCATTCCCAGCATACCCGCCGCCATCTCGGGCAATACCAGCCAACCGAGGCCTTGAATGGCGAAGATGGCGCCGATGACCATAGCGATGGTGCGAAGTCGAGCTTGCATGCCTTTCTGCCTCCGGTTCGAGTGGAAGGAACGAGCCGCACCCGTTTAAGGGGAAGCGCCTTCTTTCGCAAAGGGGACCGACATCGTCTTCGATTGACTCGCGCCGCTTGCCTGCCTAAGCGCCGAGGCTCGAAACATGGAAAACCCAGGAAATCCAACCGAAGCCGCGCCCACACCGCTGTCGACGCCGCTATTGCGGCTGAGCCTCGCCTTGGAGTGGATTGCGATCATCGTCGGGGCTTTCGGCGCCGGGATCCTGGTGATGGTTGGCGCGATCGTCGCGTTTCACTTCTTGAAGCCGCGCTCTTCGCCGCAGCGCGCCCGCATCGGCATCGCGGTAGCCTTGGCCGTCATCGCCTTGGGTGCTCACGGCATCTACGCGCGTTACCAATGGCAACAACAGGTCGAGGCGCGCAACGCGGCATGGGAAGGGGTCACCAGCCCGGCCTTTTCGCTGGTGACTCTCGACGGCAAGCGCATCGACTCAGCCGAGCTGCGTGGCAAGCGAGTGCTGCTGACGTTCTGGGCGACCTGGTGCGGTGTCTGCCGCGCCGAGATCCCGGAGATCAACGAGCTGATTGCCTCTCAGCCCGACAGCGATGTCGTCGTCGTCGGCATCTCGCGCGAGAGCGAAGCGACGATCCGCGAGTTTCTCCGCGACAACGAAGTTGCCTATTCGCTGGTCTCGTTGGCGGACACACAACTGCCGCCGCCGTACGACGAGATCCCCGCCTATCCCACCTCGTACGTCCTCGATCGCAACGGCACCATTCAATATGTCCGCACTGGCTATCAAGGTCGTGATCAACTGCGCGCGGCGGTGTGGCAGTCCAGCGACTACGACGGGCCAGCCCGCCAACCCGCCGCCGACTGAGCTCGCCAACCCGTCCGTCGCGAAGGCTCCGGGAGGGGGCTGCGGCCGCGATTTGATCTTGTATCGCGATCATGAAGAGGGTACGTTGCCGATCATGAAACCGCTGCAAGTTTATGTCGAGGAGGCCGATCTCGCCCGCCTCGATGCTTGGTCGCGCGAGCGCAAGATGACCAAGTCGCAGGCGATCCGTGTGGCGATCCGGGCGCTGACTCGCTCCCAGGATGACGAGCCGCTGCTTTCGCTCAGCGGTGCGGTCTACGACGATCTGCCGGCGGATTGCAGCGCCCGCTTCGACCAATATCTCCAGGAGACCTTCGTTGCAGAAACGCCCGCCACCTACGCGCGGCGGCGTCGCCCGGCGCGACCGCGTGCTCGTCGATAGCGGCGCCTGGATCGCATTGTTGCGGGCGCGCGACCGCCACCACGAGGATGCCGACGGCTCGTTTCGCCGCGCTCTGCGCGAACGGGCCGAGCTGATCACGACCAATCTGATCGTCGCCGAGGTGCACCGCTTCCTTCTGTTTCACATGGGCATCCGGCCGGCCGCATTGTTCCTCGAACGCATCGATCTCAGCCCGCAACTCGGAATCGAATACGTCTCGGCCGTGCATCACCAACGAGCGCGCCAGTGGCTGACGCGGCTGTCCGACCAGGTGATCAGCTACACCGACGCGGTCAGCTTTGCGGTGATGGAGGAATCGGCGTGCACCGCCGCGATCAGCTTCGACAACGACTTCGTCATCGCCGGGTTCGAGCTCTGGCGTAACTGAAACCGTTTACAGAATCGGCAAGGCGGGAGTCGGCGGCGGCTCGAATTGGCGGCCTTTGGCCATGCAGGCTTTGTAGCAGAGGCCGTGCTTGCTCTTGTCTTCGGGGAAGCGCTCGCGACAGCGCTGGGTGCAGCTCTCGGCATCGTCGCAGCCGGACGAGCACTCCTGATACTCCTTGCTGTTCGGATGAAAGACGCCTGAGCAGAACAGGCGGCAGCGCTCGAGCATCGGCCGAGTCGGCTGCGGCGTCGGCTGGGCCGGCACGGCGCGCACGCTCACCAGCAGCAACATCCCGGCGAGCATGCGCCATTTTCCGGCTCTGCAAGTTGCGCGGCGGACTTCGCTCATAGGGTCGGGCCGGGAAACGGCCAATTGTGCGTCTCGGTGCCGCCGTCGACTTCGAGTACTTTGCCGGTGACCCAACTCGCCGCCGGTGAGGCGAGGTACAGCGCGGCGGCCGAGACATCCTCGACCTGGCCGATGCGGCGCATCGGCGTCAGCGCTTCCATCTTCGCGCGCAGATCGTCGTTGAGGAGCGGACCGAGGGCGGAGGTCTCGACTGCGCCGACGGCGAGCGCGTTGACGCGGATCTTGGGAGCGAACTCGCAGGCGAGCAGCCGGGTCATGTACGAAAGCGCCGCCTTGGCGGTGCCGTAGGCGACAAAGCCGGGCATTACCAGGCGGCCTGCCGCGGACGAGATGTTGATCACCGCGCCGCGTCCGCTCTTCAGCATCTGCGGCACGCACAAGCGGGTCAGCACGAAAGCGGTAGTGACGTTGAAGTGAAAGGCCTCGTCGAACATCTGCTCGCTGGTGTAGAGCGCCTCGGATGGCGGCGTGCCGCCGGCATTGTTGACCAGGATGTCGAGGCGACCGAATTCTTCCATCGCTCGGCTGACTACGGTCTCGAGGTCGGCGCGTCGGTTGACGTCGCACTCGATCGCCAGGGCGCGGCGGCCGTGGCCACGTACCGTGCTCGCCGTCGCTTCGATCTGTTCGAGCGTCCGTGCGGCACAGATCACGTCGGCCCCGGCTTCGGCGAAGGCGGTGGCAATGCCGGCGCCGATGCCGCGCCCGGCGCCGGTGACGATGACGACCTGATCGGTCAGGCGAAAGCGATCGAGAATCATTTCGCACCCGTAGCGCGTTTCCCTGCGTCCGCCTAGGATCGCGCGGCGATCCACGGTATGGGCGGAGCGATGTTCGGGCTCGACATCTTTTCCTCCAAGGCGCGCATTTCGGCCAGCTTGGAGGAGGTCACCACGATCGGCGACGAAGAAGAGGATCCGCACGCGCTAGGACTCGAGCCGGCGGCGCTGGAGAGTGTCTGGCACGCTGTCGAGCGCTACTACCGCAGCGGTATCCACCCGGCGATCCAGGTCTGCCTGCGCTACCGCGGCCGGATCGCGCTCGACCGCGCCATCGGCCATGCCCACGGCAACGGTCCCGGCGACGATCCGGAGGAGCTGCCGGTGCTGGCGACGCCGGAGACGCCCTTCAACATCTTCTCCGCCTCGAAGGCGGTCACCGCGATGCTGATGCATCTCCTCGATCAGGAGAAGCTGCTGCATCTCGACGACCACGTCTGCGAGTTCATTCCGGAGTTCGGCAAGCACGGCAAAGACAAGATCACCATCCGCCACCTGCTGGCGCACCGTGCCGGCATCCCCAACATTCCTGCCGAGGCGATGGAGCTCGACAACCTCAGCCGTCCGGACGAGGTGTTGCGCATCCTGAGCGAAGCTCGCCCGATCCATCGGCCCGGGCAGAATCTCGCCTACCACGCCATCAGCAGCGGCTTCGTGCTCGCCGAGGTCGTCCAGCGCGTCACCGGCAGCGACATTCGCACCGTGCTCGAGCAACGCATCCTCAAGCCGCTGCGGTTTCGCTGGATGCGTTACGGCACCAAGCCGAAGCTGGTGCCCCTGGTGGCCCGCAACTATTACACCGGCCCACCGCAGCTGCCGGTGGTCAGCTATCTCTTGCGCCGGGCCTTGAGCATCCCGGTACAGCGCGTCGTCGAGCTCTCCAACGACCCCCGCTTCCTGACCGGAGTGATTCCTTCCGGCAATGTCGTCACCACCGCCGAGGAGCTCAGCCGGTTCTATCAATTGCTGCTCAACGGCGGTGAGCTCGACGGCACCCGCATTTTCGACGCTCGCACCATCCGCCGCGCCACCAGCGAGCAGTCGTACTTCGAGTTCGACAGCATCCTCGGTCTGCCGATCCGCTACTCGCTCGGTTTCATGCTCGGGGCGCGCTGGCTCAGTCTGTATGGGCCCGATACCGATCGCACCTTCGGCCATCTCGGCTTCACCAACATCATCGGTTGGGCCGATCCCGACCGCGAGCTCGCCGGGGCGGTGATCACCAGCGGCAAGCCGCTGGTCTATCCGGAGATCATCTACGCCTTCGAGCTGATGCGACAGATCGGCCAGGCCTTTCCCAAGGTCGTTTGATGCGGCGGGGTTGGCTGATCGCCGCAGTAGCGCTGTTGGCATTGTTCGGGGTGCAGCGGTGCCAGCGCAGCTATGCACGCATGGCGACGGTGCACGTCGAGGTGTTGAGCCACACCGCCACCAAGCTGTTCTCGCTGCTGGCCTCGGGCCGGCGTCCGGACAGCATGGAGGAGTTTCGCTATCCCTCCGCGCGCGGCCGCGAGTTTCTCGCCGAGTTCGACGGGGACAGTGCCAGGATCTCGTACGCTAAGCTCAGCGCGCTGCTCGATCGCTACGACGAGCTGGTGCAACGAGCCGCGGACGCGCGCGTCGGCGGTATCGGGCGCGCCGATCTCGAGGCGATGGAGCAGCGCCGCGATGACGTACTCGCGCTAGCGGTGGACGTTCGCACCGAGCTCGACCGCGAGTAGGAGCCGCGCGAAAGTTGATCCAGTCGTGTAGCTGCGCTCGGCAGAGCGCGGCAGCTCGGCGTACCCTGCCGCCGTCTAGACGGCAGCTACGCCTTACGGCAGCTCGGCGCACCTGCCACTTGCCGATGCCGGGGGCTTAGCGGAGCCCATTCACAGCGGCAGCTTCACGTAGCGCACCTGAATGTTAGCGATGTGCTGCAGGCCACGTTCGAGGCCGATCTTTCCGGTCGTCGTCCCAGACGAGGCTTCCCTCTTCTAGGGCGAGATCGATCCCGAAAAGGCGGTCCTCGTCGGTGACAGCCGAGCCGGTAGCGGCGAGAACGTTCTGCTCCAGTCCGCCCCGCACAACTGCCACGCAAGGGGGTATCGCCGGCGACGGCGCAGGCACTCTCAAGGTATCCCCCGCATACACTGACCGACGGTAGGGGAGCCGATCTCCTCCGCTTTCCACTGGGCGACCGCCGCGGCCGCAGTGGCCACCCGCTGTGATGCCTCGTCGACTTGATACTGGATGTGGGCGATATCGGCGTCCGGCGCGCCGGACGCCTTCGCCTCGATCAGCGCGGCCGCGGCGGCTTCGCGGTTGGCCTTCGCCGTCGCTTCATCGGACTCAGCAACAGACAACTGCCGGTCCGGCCGGGGACGCGCATCGATGAATGGATACACGAGGCCGTTCGCTCGAATCAGCTCCTCGACAAGGACGCCTCTGTCCTGCGCGATCTGCTCAATTGTTGCCCCAGGCTCGATCGCAACCGGGATGCTCCGGGCAGACGCCGTGCCGTCACTTCCGTCGTCGCGTCCGCATAGACCGCGACAGCCAGCAGCATGTCCCGCACCTGGCGAAGCTCGTCGGCGGCAATGATCGCCGGCGTGGCGCTCTGCGCCTTGGAGAGACCCGGGAAGTCCTTCGCGAGCCGGGCGAGCTCGTCGCTCCCAAGGTTCGGCAGATTACGGACCATCTTGATCCCGTCTTCGACCTTGCCGATCAGCCGCTTCACCGCCTTGATCAGTCCCCGCACGAGGCCGACAACGGTTTTGATCAGCTGCTTGATGCCGCGGATCACGTCTTCGACGAACTCTTTGACGTCGCCGATGACTCAAGGCCGGCGAACTCGAACGACCACATCCGTGTGAATGGCCGCTGGGCCGACATGGTGTACCGGACACCGCCGCGCAGCGGGTGGATCAGGTACTCAGTCTCGCCGATCGGATATTCCGCCGAGATCAGGTTGAACAGATCGATGAACCAGAGCTCGTAGTCGGCCGTCGTCTTGCCGTTGCCCGGGTAGAAGTAGTCGACGACGAGCTCGACCAGATCCTTCAGGGCGGCGTCGCCGTCGACGACGACGCCATTGACGGTTGCCTTGCGGTGGGTTCGTCCCCGGATGCGAAAGTGGGTGATGCCCTTCGCCCGCGCAAAGGGCGTGTCGATGAAGTAGCCGTCCTGGAGGTAGGAGAAGTGGGTCCTGACCTCGGGCTGCTTGTCGAACGCCTCGACGATCAGCGGGACGTGGATCTCCTTGATCAGGAGCCGCCCCTGGAGGGTTCCTAGCCCCTCGCGGATGAAGCTGCGCGCAGTGGCGATGCCCTGGCGAAGAGGATTGATGACAGCGGAGATCGCCGAGTTAGACGTCGGCGCGTCGACGCCAAACGGACCCTGCTTCTGGTAGAGGCGGTAGACGTGGATCGCCTCTTTCACCCCGGACTTTCGCCGAGATGACCCGTTCGGGCGTTGCCTGTCGAAGGCTGCCTGCACCGTCTACCCAACCGTGAGAATCCACCTCGCAGCTAGGGGCACAGGCTTGTGAGCGTCCCTTGCGCCCGAGGCCGGTCTCCGGTGCGTCGGCGGTGCCAGCGCCGATGGGACGGGCGGCTCAATATCACTGGTTTCGGAATGATTCCAGAATCAGCTGCGGACGGTTCAGCCTAAAGATCCTGCCAGGTTGTTCACGGGGGCAACGCTGATAATTACGTCCGCACCCAACCCAACCGCCCGGCGGCCCCGTGGGTGATCAACGCGGGGCCGCCTCCGCTC
>DASPMH010000767.1:0-4763 GCA_035627175.1 Terriglobales bacterium
CGATGACGTTCGAGCGCGATCCTTCGAGCGAGCGGACGAAGCGCCCGGCGAGACCTTGCAGCGCATAGGCGCCGGCTTTGTCGTACGGCTCCGCGGTGTCGAGGTACGCTTCGAGATCGGCCGCGTCGATCGGGTGAAAAGCGACGCGACTGCGAACCACACTCTCGGCGAGCCCTTTCGGTCCGAGCACCGCTACCGCGGTCATCACCTCGTGCTCGACCCCGGCGAGCCGGCGCAGCATTGTCCGGGCGTCGTCGCGATCGCGCGGCTTGCCGTAGATGACGCCGTCGTTGACGACGATGGTGTCGGCGGCGAGCACCACCGCGCCGGTAAAGCGGCGCGCCACCGCTTCGGCCTTGGCGCGGGCGAGGCGAGCGGCGAAGGCGGCGGCGTGCTCGCCGGGTTGCGGCTCTTCGGGCACATCGCTGGGCACGACGTCGAAGGGGATGCCGAGGCGGCCGAGCAACTCCCGGCGGCGCGGTGAAGCGGAGGCAAGGACGAGCTGCATCCGCGGAGCATAGCTGCACCGCCGCCGCCGCGAAAATGTAGAGGCCCAGGTGTGCGCCCCCTTGGCCAAAGGGCGGAGGCTTTCGCCGGCGAAAGCCTCAGCGCCGCAGGCGCGGGGGATTTCTGCGTCTCCACCGCTCGCAGCAAGCAGCCACTTCCACTAAGCACCCGCTGCCCATGCTCGGCTTCATCCTCACCCCGACCTACCGCCTCAACCAAGGCAAAGCCGAGGTCCATCTCTACGGCGTGCTCGAGAGCGGCGAGCCCTGCCTGATCATCGACGATCGCATGCGGCCCTACTTCTTCGTGCCGCAGCCGTACGCCCGTGCCGTCGCCGCCTGGATTCCGGGGCTGACCGTCGAGGCGTGTCCCTGGCGCAGCATGGGCGGCGAAGCGCTGGCGATCGCCTATGCCGCTGTGCCCGGCGATCTCCCCGGCATCCGCCAGCGCCTCGAAGCCCGCAACCTGCCATGCTTCGAAGCCGATATCCGCTTCGCCTACCGCTACCTGATCGACCGCGGCATCCGCGGCGCCTTCGCCGTCGACGGCGAAGCGGTCCTCCATCCGCGCCTCGGCCGCATCTTCCACAACCCGCGGCTCGAGCCGGCGACGTGGACGCCGCGCCTGAAGGTCCTCTCGATCGACATCGAGACCGACCTGCAAGGGCGGGTTTTCGCGGTGGCGCTGCACACCGCCGATTTCGAGCGGGTGATCCTGGTGCACCAGCAGAGCTTCGCTCATGCCGAGTCGGTGCCCTCAGAGAAGGCGCTGATCCAGCGCTTTCTCGAGCTGCTCGCCGAGCTCGATCCTGACGTGATCACCGGCTGGAACGTCGTCGATTTCGATCTCGCGATGCTGGCGCGGGCGGCTCGTCGTTATGGCCTCAAGCTGACCGCCGGCCGCAGCGACGACGACTTCAGCCTGCAGAAGGATGCCTCCTTCACTCGCGAGTCACGCGCGCTGATTTACGGCCGTCAGGTGCTCGACGGCCTCGCCCTGATGCGCAGCGCCTTCATCCGCCTCGACGACTACAAGCTCGAAACGGCAGCCCAGGCGTTCCTCGGCAGAGGCAAGCTGATCACCGGCGAGCAGCGCCACATCGAGATCCAGGAGACCTATCGCGACGATCCGCAGAAGCTGGTCGACTACAACTTGCAGGATGCTCGGCTGGTCACCGAGCTGCTGCAGCAGACGCGGCTGGTCGAGCTCGCGGTCGAGCGCAGTCTGCTGACCGGTATGCAGCTCGATCGTGTCGGCGCGGCGATCGCTTCGATCGATTCGCTCTACCTCAACGCTCTGCGCCGGCGCGGCGTGGTGGCGCCGTCGGTCGGCGCGCATCGCCACAGCGGTCCGATCGCCGGCGGCTATGTGCTCGACTCGAAGCCCGGCTTGTACCGCAACATCATCGTCTACGACTTCAAGAGCCTCTATCCGAGCATCATCCGCACCTTCAACATCGATCCATTGACCGAGCTGCGGCCCGAACGCGAGCGCCGGCCGGGTGAGGCCGAGCCGAAGAGCGTGCGCGCTCCCAACGGCGCCCTGTTCCGCCAGGATGAGCCGGGGATCCTTCCCGAGCTGCTGGCGCAGCTCGCCGGCGAGCGCGAGCAGGCCAAGCGCGCCGGCAATCCGATCAAGGCCAACGCCATCAAGATCTTGATGAACTCCTTCTACGGCGTGTTGGGTGCGTCGACCTCGCGGCTGTTTTCACCGTCGGTTGCCAATGCCGTGACACTGTTCGGCCAGCAGATCATCCAAGCGGCGATGGCGGCGGCGCGCCGGCGCGGTTTTGCCGTGATCTACGGCGACACCGATTCGCTGTTCGTCGACTCGCAAGAGCACGACACGGCGCGGGCGTGGGCGATCGCCGAGGAGTTGCGCGGCGCGATCGGCGCCGAGGTCGCGGCGCAGATCGCGCGCGACTACGGCTGTGTCAGTCAACTCGAGCTCGAGCTGGAGAAGGTCTACCTGCGCTTTTTCTTGCCCGAGCTGCGCGGCGGCAAGGGTGGCAGCAAGAAGCGCTATGCCGGGCTGTTGTTGCAAGACGGCGTGGAGAAGCTCGAGCTGGTCGGCCTGGAGGCGGTGCGGCGCGACTGGAGTCCGGTCAGCAAGCGCTTCCAGCGCGAGCTGCTCGACCGGGTGTTTCACGATCGACCGGTGGCGGAGTACGTCGTCGCGCTGGTCGACGATTTGCGAGCCGGCAAGTACGACGCCGAGCTGGTCTACAAGAAGGCGATCCGCAAGGAGCTGCGCGCCTACACCAAGACCACGCCGCCGCACATCAAGGCGGCGCGCAAACAAGGCCAGACCAGCGGCATCGTCGCCTACGTCATGACCGCCAGCGGCCCCGAGCCGGCGGAGGGCACCACCGCAACACCGGACTACACCCATTACATCGAGCACCAGCTCGCCCCGATCGCCGACGCGATCCTGCGCCACCTCAACCTCAGCTTCGAAAAGCTCGTCCCCCTGAAACGCCAACTCCGCCTCTTCGACTGACGTAGCTGCGCTCGGTAGAGCGCGGCAGGTGTGTAGCTGCGCTCGGCAGAGCGCGGCAGGTACGCTGCCCGTCGCGCCGTGGCGACTCGCAGAAATCCCCCGCGCCTGCGGCGCTGAGGCTTTCGCCGGCGAAAGCCTCAGCCCTTAGGGAAAGGGGGCGCACACCTGTAGTAAAAAATCAGGCTTTGTTGGGGCTGCTGTCGAGATCGCTGATGCTGGCGAGGAGCGGCATGCCGAGGTGGCGCTGGACGTCGTACTCGGTGCGCAGCGAGCGGCTCATGTACTCTCGGCCGAAGGCGCCGGCGAGACCGACGAGCAGGCCCGCGATCAGCGATAGCGTCAGCGTCACACGCTGAGTGTCCGCCCGCGGCAGCGGCAGCGCCGGGCGCTGTACAACCTCGACGTTGACCAACTGCTGGTCGTCCATCGCCTTGCTGATCTCCGCCTCGTGGGCGCGCTTGGTGTAGAGGTCGAACTGCTCGCGGCGCTGATTGACCTTGCGCTGCAGCCGGTCGTACTCGGCACCGTCGGTCTTCAACTGGACCAGGCGGGTCGAGGCCGAGCGCTTCTCCTCTTCGAGCGTCGCCATACGGGCGCGCAACGAGCGCAGGTCGCCCTCGCGGTCGAGCAGCTCGCGGATCAGGTTCTCCCGCAGCGGATTGAGTCGGATCTGCTCGTTCGAAACGATCGTCGGACGGCTGGCGACCTCGGCCTGCAGCTGCTCGCGCAGCTCGCCGATCTCGTCGGCGTTGTCCTGCACCAGGCGATCGGTCTCGGTGTAGCGGCGCAGCAACGTCACTCGGTCGACCTGGCGGTCGAGCAGATGCGTGCTGAGCTGGGTAACGACGGGGTTCACTTCGAGAGACTGCGATTGCTTGACCAGCTCGGGCTGCTCGCCGATCTGCTCGCGCAGCACCCGCAGCCGCTCTTCCTGGCCGGCGGCGGTCAGGTTGATTTCACGCAGCACGGCGCCGAGCTCGGCGACGGTCTCCACGGCCATGTGGATCTCGACCTTCGGATCGACGACACCGGTGCGGTAGGTGTACTCGAGCAGCTGCTGCTCTTCTTCGCGCAGCTCTTTCTCGAGATCGCGCTGACGCTCTTCGTAGAAGCGCGGCAGCTTGGCGACGGCTTGGCCGTGAACCTCGCCGTGGTAGCTCAGGTACTCGTCGATGACGCGGTTGACGACTCGGGCAGCGTAATCTTCGTTGGCCGAGTCGTAGTCGATGCGGATGACGTTCGATGCTTTGATCGGAGTGACCGCCAAGCGGTTGTTGAGCGCGATCACCTGGCGGCCGAAGCTCTGGTTCTCGACCATGTGGATCGAGCCGTCATCGGCGCGGGCGAGATCACGCACCACGGCGTCGAGGAGATCGCGGCTCTTGATGACGTGGACTTCGGAATTGACCAGCGACTCGTTGAGCTTGAGCTCATCGAGGCGGGTCAGATCGGTCGGCTGCAGCGTCGGATCGGAGCGCTGGGTCGAGATGATGACCTTGGCGCTCGCCTGGTAGCTCGGCTTCTGCAGTGCCGTAGCGATGATACCCGGCAGCGAAACCGCCAGAAACAAGGCACCGATCAGCCGCTTGCGCTTGAAGACGACGTGCAGGATGTCGCGCACCTGCTCGCCGCTGTTCTGCGCCACGGAGCCGTAGCCCCCGACATTGTTGGCGTTGTTGAACGTGTTGTTGTTGTTCGACAAGCCACTGTTGTTGGGAGTGTTGTTGTTGCCGTAACGACTCAGGTTGCCCCGGTCG
>DASPMH010000768.1:0-7658 GCA_035627175.1 Terriglobales bacterium
CGTCCCACCAAGGCCCGCTACAGATCGCACCCCGCCAGCGCGGCCGTCACCGCCGCCGCGATCTCGTCGACCTGGATGTTGCCGTCGCCGTCACGGTCCGCTCCGGCGCAAATCAATTCGGTTTCGCCGAGCGCGATCGCGGTCAGCACCATCAGCTCGTTGACGAACACCGCGCCATTGCCGTCACAATCACCCGCGCATGTCACCGCAGTAGCGGTAGCGGTGGCGGTTGTGGTCGGCGCCGGCGGCGTGACCGTCGCGGTAGGCAATGGCGTCAGGTCGACCGGCGGCGTGCCGTCCTCCTCGAGCACGATCAGCGCGCCGTTCTCGATGATCACCGGAACGTTCGGGGTCACTTCGACGTAGAGATTCTCGACCACGAGTGGGTACACCGCCGGCTCCGCTTCGGAGGAGATCAATAGACGGCAGCGGAACGCCTCCTCCTCGAACTGCGAATCGCCGATGTAGGCCGCTTCGATCCGAGTCGAAATGCCGCCGCAGTCCCCCCGCGCTTCGCATCCGCTTGGAAAGAAGGTGAACGCCGATTCCACTCCCGAGATCCGTTGCAGCACTTCGCAATCGGGCCCTCGGCCCAGCCACGGCGGAATCGCCGCGGCCTCTCCGAGTCGGAGCTGGAAGCGTAAGTCCATCAGCTGCGCACTCACCCGCGGCATGCGCAGGACCAACTCGACCAGCTCACCCGGACGGCCGCTTACCGTCTCGATCGTGGCAACAATGCGATCTGCGATCGGGGTTGGTCGAACCTCCGGCGTCGCCGTAGCCGTAGCGGTCGCTACCGGCAACGCCGAGATCGCGCTGAAGGAAAGGCGCGCCGGCGGCGGCAGCACTAGCTGACACCGTTCGCCATGGCAGGCGCGGACCAACCGTCCGAGCTGGCGCGGTACTGCAGTGATATCGACGACTGCACCGGTGGCACTCTCATGGGTGGAAAGCGTCGACTCGTCGCGGAAGAAGCGATGACGACCGTCGGACGAAAGGATCCCTGGCTCGGCATTGTCGTCGAACTGTCCGGTGCGGACATTGAGCACGCGCGACTCACGCGCGAGGTTTACCAGGACCTGGACACTGCCGTCCGCTGCCGTCTCGACCGGGCTCCGCAGAAAGCCGAAGACGGGAGTGATCGCCGTGATGCGCCGGGCGATCGGATCGATGGTGACAATCTGCTGGCCGCCCTCCGGATGAACCACCGCGTAAAGGGCGCTGCCAGCGGGATCGCTAACTAGCTGATCGGCATATTCACCGAGTGGCACCGGTGCCAGCAGCGTGCCCGTAGCCAAATCCAAGCTGATGAGCTGACGGGATTCGGTGTCGACGAAGTGAAGGTCGTCGCCGGCGGACGTATACGCCATCAAGGTGGATCGAAAGCCGAGGTCGAGTGTCGAGATCAAGGTATTGCTGGCGATCTCGATCTCGGCGGCAACGACCCCGCGGTCATCGGTACTCAGCAGGGCATACAGGCGCGTTCCGTCCGGAGGAATGGCGAGCGCGATCGGACGTCCCGGCAGCGCAATCATGGCGGCGTTCTCTTGCCCGATCAGGTCGACGACTTGGATCGCGCCATCGGAATCGCCCGTCTGCGTGCCGACATAAACGCGCCGCCCGTCCGGGTGAGGAACCGCGTCGGTCGTGGTATCGGCGCCTAGTCCGATCGCGGTCGGCTGCCATCCCGAATCGGCCGGGGCTAGCTGCAGCAGGAACCCAGCGCCGGCCGCAACCAGGCTGTCGACGTAACGTGGCGGCGGCCCCGACGCGAGCAGTGCGAGAGGCAAAGCGGTCGCCGTCTCGGCTACCTCGGCGATCGCGAGACCGCGGGCGAGCGCGGGTAAGAGCAGTCGTTGCGGTCGAGCGCCGCTTTCGAGCCCGACCGCAACGATTTCGGCGGCAGTCAGTGGTAGCACATAGGCGCGCTCGCCCTGCCGGCTGACGACCACCTCCGCAACGGAGCTGAAGTCGGTATCGTTGGGAAGAGGCCGCTGGCGCAGCGCTACTGCCGGTTCATAGTCGACTATGGTGAGCCATGGGCTCGCATCGGTCCGTTCCCCGAGGTCGAGTCGCTCGCCGATATCCTGATCCGTGGCGTGGTAGACGAGCACCCGATCCGCCTCGTCCGCCTTGGCGATAGCTTTCGCCCGCTCCTCCGCCAGCGGCACCGCGAGCGTCAACGCTGTCGTCGCGACATCGTAGCGCTCGAGCTGACTGTCGCTGCGCCGGCGTAGATGAACCCACAACGATCCGTCGTCGACCAGGGCGCGCGCCGAACCATCCCGCAGCAGATCGGAGCTCGTTCCATCGCCGAGATGGATCCGGTGAATCGACTCACCGGATTCGGTCACGAGATAGTCCGCGGTGGATCCGAGAATCCGATCGATTCGATCCGGATCGCCGGCGGGATCGAGGACGCGCTGCAACTCCGGATCGTCGGATAGATCGAAGACGCCGACGATGCCGCGCTCGAAAGCGATATACAGCAACCCTGCTGCCGATACGTGGATGTCCCGGGGATCTGTCAGCCGCGCGTCCTGGTAGTCCGGGCCGAGCCTTGCCGTCACGCTATTGGTAAGCAGATCGATCCGGCTGACCACACCGGAAGCGGGCGACAGCGCGTAGCCGAGAGTGTTGTTGTAGAGACTGAGCCCCGTACCGCCGGATGGTGCGGCAGCGCCATTGGTTGCCAACGGACCAAGCGTCACGCCGGTTCGTAGGTCATAAACCGCGTAGCCGCTGCCGGAGGCAAAGAAGACCTGCTGCGCGTCTGCCGATAGTACGAACGGAGTGCGGCGGCCGCTGACGGTCTCGATCTCGGTGACGATCCGGCGCTCGAGCGTATCGACCAGCAAGCCCGTCGCAGGAATTGCCTCGTGGTCGCCGCGTCGAATTGCCAAAACGTAGCGGCCGTCCCTGCTGCCACTGACCGCCTCGAATGCTCCGGTCGTCGCAATCGCAAGGCTCGGCTGAAGAGTGGTCGCCTGCAGCGGATAGATGCCGCGATGGGTGGCGGTCGTGACACGCGTTCCGTCCGCGCTGACGACGAGACCGCGCAACCCACCGGGCGACCGAAAGCCGGCGACGGTGGTGCCGGTGCGCAAGTCAAGCTTGACCACGTGCCCGGAAGTCCGGTGGAGCAGATAGGCGTGAGTGCCGTCGGATGCGATGGTCAGACTCTCGTAGCCGGCGCGTAGCGGGATTGCTCTCAGCAGCCGAGCCGAAGCGACATCGATCTCGAGAAGCTGATCTTGGATGTCGAGGGCGAACAGTCGCTGGCCATCCGCCGCGGCTGCGATCTCGCGTACCGCCGTCTGCAGGCGAATATCGCCCAGGATCGACGCCGAGATCATGTCGACAACGACGATTCGATCGCTGCGGTCACCGAAGACGAACAGCTTGCCGCCGGCGGCTGCGAATCTGTCGGTACTGTTGCCGCCGCCGACAGCAATACGGTTGACGACTTGCAAAGTCGTCGCCTCGATCACTTCGATATGATCGCCGAAGGTGTTGACCGCCAAGATCCAACGTGAGCCTGGGTGGAAAAACAGCCGGCCGGTAGGCTCGTGAGTCATGATCGTCGCGAGCGCAGCTCCGCTCGCAGTATCGACGGCGACGACTTCGTTGCCTTGGCGCACCACGAACAGACGCTCGCCCGAGGGTTCGAGAAACAACGCGACGGTGGGACTGCCGACGCGATTACTTTCTCCGAGATCGATGACTTCGCGAGTGCCGCTGGCGGGCTCCAGGACCGAGATGCTGCCGCCATCGCTGTGATGCACGTACAGCCGCTCGACGGCGGCAGTCGGCGCCACCCAGGAGAGCGAGAAAAGAGTGGTGAGCACCGTCGCTGCCTCCAGGCAGCCACGGCGCCTCTGCTTGCGTCTGAGTGGAATTGTCATGCCGTCCCCTCCATTTTGAGATCCGTACAAGCTACCGCGACCGACTTGTGTCAATTACAAATGTGCTGGAGGCGCCCGACGTGTAGCTGCGCTCGGCAGAGCGCGGCAAACCGCGGCGCACCTGCCGCCGTTTTCCACCTTCGCCAAGGCTACGGTGGACAAGACCGACGGCAGCGACAAGGCCCTGTGTAGCTGCGCTCGGTAGAGCGCGAGCCAGTTGGTAGACGTCGAGCTTCTCGATACTCACTCAAAGAGCCGAGGGCGAGGGCGATTGGGATTGCCTAGGGGTAGCGCAGCGTGCTGCCCCGGGCTCGCATCGAGGCGTCGGAGCGGAAGGTGCGGTCGCCGAAGTCGAGTCGTATCTCGATCCTCGTCTGATCCGCCCCCGACAGGTCCAGCTCTCGCGCACTCAGCTGAAAGCGAAGTTGGTCGCCGCTCTGGCGCAGACGCAGCGAGCGAATCCCGGCGAGGCTGCCGCTGCGATCGCGATACGACAGCAGCGTCCCTCGGGAATTCGAGCTCAGCGTACCCGCTGGCAGCACCGCCTCGTAGAATACGCCGCCGCTATCGGCCAGGGTGATGGTGATGGCGTCGCTTTGTCGATCGAATTCCGACAACGACAGCGAGACGCTGGCGTCGAGGGTCAGCCGATCCGAGTTGGCAGCAGAGCCGAAGCGCAGCAGGGCGCGGCGCAGCCGGACGTGATCGTTGCCGATCTGAACCACCTGCTGGAACGTCGGGCGGTTGATCCAGTGGATCGCCGGCGCGGCGGTGATGCCGACCGCGGTGTGGCGCACGTCCTCGTAGGACATGGCCCGCTGCCAGCCAGCGACCTCGGCAGTGCCGAATTCCGCCTCGAGATCGCCGGCAGCCTGGGCCAGCGATTGCCACAGCGCTGTGCGGCAAGCGCCGAGATTGCCGCCACCGCAGTAGGTACGCGAGAACGGCTCGGTCACCGGCAGGCCGAGCACCTGGCGCAGATCTTTGTGTACCTGACCGTAGAAGCCGCCGTTGAAGGCCGAGCCGCGGTGGAGCAGACGGTCGTTGTCATCGAGTGACAATCTCAGGTTGTCGATGGCGTTGCCCGAAGTCGCGTCGAACATCGCGTGCGGCAGGCGGCTCCACCACGCGTCCATGATCGCCGGGGCTTGGGGATCGTCGTACACTCCGTTGCGATCGTGATCGCGGCGATGGGTTTCGCTCTCGACCCAAGTGGCGAGGCGATTGCGCATCTCCACCACGCGAGGGTCCGACCCAAGCGGCGCAGTGGTGCCGAGAACCTGGAGCAACAAGGGCAGCACTTCCTGGCCGCGCAGGTCGACCGTACCGGCATCTTCCGCCAGATCGATCACATCGGTGCGCTGACAACGGCCGACCTCGATCGCCTGCTCGGCCCGGCGGTCGAGCATCAGGCTGCGGTAGACGGGGCCATAGGAGAATTGCCGATCGTTGGCACGAAAGCCGGGCGCCTGCTTGTTGTTCCACGAGCTCAGATAGCCCTCGCGCGGGTTGAGATCTGTCGG
Source organism: Terriglobales bacterium (assembly GCA_035627175.1). GTDB lineage: Bacteria > Desulfobacterota > Binatia > HRBIN30 > HRBIN30 > DASPMH01. The sequence continues at coordinate 5,429 of DASPMH010000768.1, forward strand.
TTGTGCCGACATCGGCAGGAAACCCTGCCAATCCCATTCACCGGTGCCCCAGGCGGGCAGGTACGGATCGACTCCGGCGGCGCGCTGCGGACACAAGCAGGAATGCTGGTAGCCGATGTTCTCGGCGTCGATGTAGAACCAGTTGAAGGTGTAGTCGACCGCTTCCCCGAAGGCGGTGCGGAAGGCTTCGAAGCCGCCCGCCATATACTCGGGATTGTTGATCCGGGCGAAGCCACGCGCCGAGGCGAGCTCGTGACCATAGGTCGAGCGCAGCTGGCTGACGGCGATCGGGGTGCCGTCCTCGAGACTGCCGCGCGCCACCAGCGGTCCGTAGTGGGCGGTGCGCTCGACCCGCCACGACAGGAAGATGTCGGCGCCGAGCAGCGGTGGGCAGCCGTCGTTGATGGCGTGGTCGCCATCGTCGTCGACGCCGTTGGCGCATTGCAGCAACAGCTCCGGCAAGGCCACGGCGGGACAGCCGTCGTTGATCAAGGTGTCGCCGTCGTCATCGAGCCCGTTGCTGCACTGCCCGCCGCTCTCTTCGACGCTCGGCAGTCCACCGGCGCTCGGCTTGGCGACCTGCACGTGCTGGTAGCCTTCGATCGGCTCGCACACGCCGTTGCGCAGATAGCCCATCGAATGGATCGTCGGCGTTCCTCCGCCGGGCTCGCACAGGCGCAGCACCCATTGATCGATGTTGTCGGCGCTCGCCGAGGTTGCCGACCAGGCGAAGTCACGCCCGCGGCCGAGCTGCACATACAGGTCGACACCGGCGAACGAGGCGCCGCGCGCGGAGATGCCGGGGCCGTGGACGTCTTTTTCGACCAGCAGCTGCGGCATGTAATAGGCGGTTTGCGGGCCGAACACCGCGATCGGATGGCCGCTGCGGGTATGCTTTCCGGCGATCAGCACGGCATTGCTCATGCCGAAGCTTCCCAGCGGCGGTGCGAGAGAAGCCAGCGCTTCGAGGAGATCCTCGACGGGCTGATTGCCGCTATCGATCGGGATCAAACTGTCGCAGTCGACATCGGGGTGTGCCGCCGGATTTACCGGACCGAGGTTGTCCATGTACGGCGCAGGATCGCGCGAGCTGGTCGGCGCTTCGGCATCGTCGGCGAAATGAAGGTCATCGAACACCTGGCGCGCCGCGGCGGCGCTGCCGAGCTCGGCGGCCATTCGCTTGAGGCCGCAGTGATTGAGCAGCTCGCCACCACCGCCCTTGCCGAAGATGCCGCCGACCAATGAGGCGATCGCCACCGCATCTTCGGCTTTCCACGGCGCCGGCAGCTGCTGCAGAGCCGGATACTCCGCCGGCAGCTTGTTCGGGTCCAAGAGCGCTTCGTTGATATAGGCGTTGACGCCGTCGGTGTAGGCGACCAGATCGGCGTAACCCGCCGCGCCCTCAGGACCCGAGTTGGCAATCGCTTGCAGCTGTGCCGTCAGATCGGCCTCGTGGTAAGGCGCGACCGCCAGCTGATCGCGATCCATCTGCTGGTTGCCCTGCGATGCGCCGAGAAACTCCGAGGCGCGGGCTCGGCCGAGGTGGCGCAGCGCATCCATCAGGAACAGCCGATCTTCGGCGCCGGTGTAGCCTTGCGCGAACATGGTGGCATAGCGCGTCTCGCCGAAGATGTGGGGCACGCCGAAGCTGCGGTCGCGGATGACGGTGACACCTGCGATCGGCGAGTAGACGCGTTCGATGTCGTCTTCGGGTACGCCGAACGAAGCATCTTTGAAGAACTCGAAGATGCGATCCTCGCTCAGCCCGGGGGTGTTGTAGACGAGGTCGTTGTACATCGAGAGTTGGTTCAAGACGTGCGGCGGCATCTGGCCGGCTTGGGCTTGAATTGCTTCCAAGGCGTTGAGAACGCCGTCTTGCCCCGGGGGTAGGATGTTGAGGAAGCCGCGGGCGTCGCCGTCGGATTGGTAGCGCCCGATCGATTGTGCCCGGGCGGCAGAAGAGAGCAGGGGAGGGAGGAGGACGACCAGCGAGGCGAGAACCAAGGTCAGCTGACGACCGCCAGCGAGACGAGCCATGACAACTCCTGTTGCGCTGGCTTCGACGCTAGTCGTCAAGTCAAACTGGTCAATGTAGCGATCGCTTTACGGCGGGCGGTGTAGCTGCCGTCGGCTTGTCCACGTAGCCTTGGCGCAGGTAGCGCGCGGCGGCGTAGCCGAGCCGCTGCGCGCTACCGAGCCGCGCTCTACCCAGCCGCCGCGCTCTACCCAG
>DASPMH010000769.1:0-3898 GCA_035627175.1 Terriglobales bacterium
TGCTCTCGTGGGCTTGGGCGCCCTCCAAACCTGGCATGCGAACCCCCGGGGTCGGATTGTGTTTCATTACATCGGCCGCGCGGGCCAATGGCGGACGCTAGGCCGCGTTCTCCCCGCGCAGCTGGCGCTTGAAGGCAGCGATGTCTCGCCGCCGGAAGCGCCACTGCCGGCCCTTTTTGAAGGCTGGAAGAATGCTCTTGCGGGCAAATTCGTTGACGGTGTCGGGGCTCATATCGAGGATCAGAGCCACGTCTTTGCTGTTGAGCACTGCGTCGTCTTTTTCCATCGTCGACCGCGCCGTCTCCCCACTTCCCGCCGCAAAATGATGGCTGCACGGCTAACACGCTGTGCTAGGTCAGTCAATCGCAGGGCTGTAGCGCGCGCTCCTCGAGCCTGCGGCCCAACGCTGTAGCGCGCGCTCTCCGAGCGCGCCCAGGCACCCGGGTCTCCCCCCCCGCCGCGCCCCGTCGGCTCGGAGAGCCGACGCTACAGCCCTGAAGTTAGGGCTAGCGGGATGTTGCCGGGCGCCAGGCTCGGATCTGGGTCTCGAGGCTCGTCTGGCCGTTCCAATGATTGGGCCGGATCGAGCACAGCACATCGATATCCTGGCCTTCGCTGAGCGCCGCTTCGGCCATCCGAAAGGCGATTGCCGACAGCGAGCGCTTGTCCTGGCGCAGCAACAACTTGAGGTGCTGCTCGCCGACGATGCGTCGCGAGGCGACATTGACCGAACGCAACAGGAACACCGGCTCGGGGTTCCCCGCGCCGAACGGTTCGAGGCGATTGAGCTCCTGCAGCAGCGTGTCGTCGAGGTCGGCCAGGCTGACCTCGGCATCGACCAAGGTCTCCGGCCGAAAGGCTGCCTCGGGCGTGCTGTCGCGTACGGCCTGCTCGAATGCCTGCGCCAGCTCCTCGATGCGATCCGCTGCGATCGTCAGTCCCGCGGCCATGTGATGTCCGCCAAAGCCGAGCAGGCACGGCTGGCACTGGGCGAAGGCGCGGTAGAGGTTGACCGCGGCGATGCTTCGCCCCGAGCCGCGGCCGATGCCGGTCTCGGCATCGATGGCGATCACGATCGCCGGCCGGTGATAGCGCTCGACCAGCCGCGCCGCGACGATGCCGACCACCCCCGGATGCCAGTCGGCAGACGCGACTACGATCGAGCGCCGTTCGGCAAGCGAGGCGTCCTGTTCGCAGCGAGCGACCGCCTCATCGGCCATCTCTCGCTCGATCTGCTGCCGCGTGCGGTTTTCTTCATCGAGCTCGGTGGCCAGTGCCTTCGCCCGTTCCACATCGCTGGTCGTCAGCAGCTCGACCGCACGCCGCGCGTCCGCCAAGCGTCCGCCGGCATTGAGTCGCGGCGCCAAGCGGAAGCCGACCGACCCGGGCGACACCTCGGTGACGCCGCTGATCTGCTTGAGCGCGACGATGCCGGGAGCGCCGGATTGCATCAGCTCGCGCAGGCCGTACTTCACCAGCACCCGGTTCTCGCGCAGTAGCGGTACGATGTCGGCAATGGTGCCGAGCGTGACCAGATCGAGCGAGCGACGCATGTCCGGCAGATCGGCCCGCCCTTGCTGGCGCAGACGCATGCGCACCCCGAGGCAGAGATAGAACGCGACGCCCGCTCCACACAGCCCTTGGAAGGGGAAGCCGGCGTCGGGCTCGATCGGATTGAGCACTGCCAGGGCAGGGAGGGGCGTGCCCGACACCTGATGGTGATCGCAGACGATCGTCTCCATGCCCAGCTCTCGCGCCAGCCGGATCTCGTCGTGGCTGCAGCCGCCACAGTCGACGGTGATCATCAGCCGGGTGCCGGCCGCGGCGAGCGCCCGCACGCCGCTCTCCTTCAAGCCGTAGCCGTCTTTGAGCCGGTGCGGGATGAACAGATTCGGCTCGTGGCCGAGGGCACGAAAAAAGCGAATCAAAATGGCGCTGCCGCTCATTCCGTCGACGTCGTAGTCGCCGTGAATGCCGATCTGCTCGCCTTGCGCCAGGGCCTGAATGACCCGATCGGCGGCGACAGCCATGCCGCGGAACAGCATCGGTGAGCTGAGGTGGTCCGCGAGCCGGCCGTTCAGGAAGGTATGGGCGTCACCGGCCGTGGTGATGCCCCGGCTCGACAACAGCCGGCCGATCAGAGGCCGCACGCCGAGCTCGCGGCACAGCAGCTCCTCCGCTTGGGCATCGCCGCTGCGCAGGCGCCAGCGAGCGGCGCTGCTCATGACGCCGGCTCCACGCAGGCGCGGGCCGGGACGAGGCAATCGTCACCCGACCCGCGCATCGGCGATCAGCTACGTCGCGCCGCCGGCACCGCCGCGCGCGGTGCCGTAGCGGGCCGGTCGAAGAACAGCACGATGGTGCTGGCGACGTAAATCGACGAGTAGGTGCCGATGATCGAGCCGATCACCAGGGAGAAGGCGAAGCCGTGCAGCACGCTGCCGCCGAGGAGATACAAGGAAAGTACCGCAAGGAAGGCCGTGCCGTTGGTCAGGATGGTACGGCTCAGCGTCTCGTTGACGCTTCTATTGATGATCGTCGCCAGCGGCGAGCGGCGATCCTTCTGGCGCGCCTCGCGGATGCGGTCCGATACCACGACCTTGTCATTGACGGAGAAGCCGACCACGGTCAGCAAGGCGGCGACGATGTTGAGGTCGAACTCGTAACCGAAAGCGACCAGACAGCCGGCGACGATGATGACGTCGTGGAGGATGGCCGCGCCGGTGCCGACACCGTAGCGCCACTCGAAGCGCACCCAGATGTAGATGCCCATCATCAGCGTGGCGAACAGGATCGCCAGGATGGCGCGCTCGCGCAGCGTCTCGCCGACGCGGGGGCCGACCGACTCGACCCGCAGAATCTCGACCTGATCGGCGCCGAACTTGTCGCGCAGCGCGCCGGAGATGCGCTCACTGACGTTCTCGACTCCTTGGGCCGAAAGCGGCACGCGGATCAGAAATTCTTTGCCTTCCTTGCCGAACTCTTGGATGTCCGGATCGGAGAAGCCGGCGTCGCGAACGGCGGCGCGGACCTCATCGGTTTGCTTGGCATTGGCGAAGCGAGGATGAATCACCGAGCCGCCGGCGAAATCGATGCCGAGCTTCGGGCCGACGCCTAGTAGCAGCGCGAGACTGAGCGCCACCAGCACCAGCGACACGCCGAGCGCCGGCTTCTGCCAGCCGATGAAATCGAACTTGGTATTCGGGGGAATGATCTCGAACATCTCAGATACTCACGGTTTGGATGCGGCGGTGGATCAGCATGTAGTCCCAGGCGACGCGGGTGGCGAAGACGGCGGTGAAGACGTGGATGATCAGGCCGACGCACAGCGTCACCGCGAAGCCGCGGATCGGTCCCGAGCCGAACTGAAAGAGAATGATGCCGGAGAGCAGGGTGGTGATGTTCGAATCGAGGATCGAGGGTAGGGCGCGATCGTAGCCGGCGGTGATCGCCGCCCGCGGCGATTTACCGGCGCGCAGCTCTTCACGGATGCGTTCGTTGATCAGCACATTGGCGTCGACCGCCATACCGAGGGTGAGCACGATGCCGGCGATACCCGGCAGAGTCAGCGTCGCCTGGAAGGCGGCCAGTGTCGCCAGCATGAACAGTGCGTTCAGGCTCAAGGCCATGTCGGCGAGCATCCCGGCGAAGCGGTAGTAGACCAGCATGAACAACATCACCATCGCGCCCGCGACGATGAAGGAACGGATGCCCTGGTCGATCGAGTCCTGGCCGAGGCTCGGGCCGACGGTGCGCTCCTCGGCGACCACCACCGGGGCGGGCAGGGAGCCGGCGCGCAACACGATGGCCAGGTCGCGGGCTTCGTCGAGGCTGAAATCGCCCTCGATCACGGCCCGGCCGCCGGCGATACGGTCGCGGACCACCGGCGCGGAATAGA
>DASPMH010000770.1:0-2047 GCA_035627175.1 Terriglobales bacterium
GGTTCGGAGCTGGAGGCGCGCATTGCGTCGTATGAGCTGGCGTTTCGGATGCAAAGCGCCGCTCCCGAGGTGGTGGATCTCGCCAAGGAGACCGAGGCGACCAAGAAGCTTTACGGAATCGGCGAGCCGCTGACGGACGACTTCGGACGGAAGTGCCTCCTCGCGCGCCGCCTGGTGGAGCGAGGCGTTCGCTTCATCCAACTCTATTCCGGGACGAACATCGGCGAGGATTGGGATGACGCCCACAACGACCTTCAGGCGTCTCACACGAAAATGTGCAAGAAGACCGACCAGCCGATCACCGCGCTCCTGACCGACTTGAAGGCGCGCGGCATGCTCGATTCGACGCTGGTGGTCTGGAACAGCGAGTTCGGCCGCACTCCGCTTGCCGAGGGGACGAAGGGGCGCGACCATCACCCGTACGTCTTCAGCATGTGGATGGCCGGCGCCGGTATCCGCGGTGGTCAGGTGCTGGGCTCAAGTGACGATTTCGGCTTGCGCCCCGCCGAGTCGCCGTTCAACGTCCATGACGTGAATGCGACGATCTTACGGCTCATCGGAATGGATCACACGCGACTGACGTATCTCTATCAAAGTCGCGATATGCGCCTGACGGACGTGCATGGCGAGAACGAGTTCACCTCTCGCCTGATCGGCGCGTGAGCGCCCCGCGAATCTGATCTAATGCGGTGGAGGGGATTCGGCATGTTGTTGCGATTGGGTGTCGCGGGGGCGATCATGGCGACCGCTGTGGCTGCGCAGGACGCAACTTCGGATCGCTTTGAGAAGAAGGTTCGTCCGGTGCTGGCGCAGCGCTGCTACCAGTGCCATAGCTCGTCCGCGCCGGCGCCCCAAGGAGGGCTCCTGCTCGATTCGGCCGCGGGCATCCGCCGTGGCGGAAATTCGGGCCCCGTCGTCCGGCCCGGGAATCCGGAGACAAGCCTGCTGATCCGCGCCCTCCGGTATCAGGACAAGAATCTGAAAATGCCCCCCGGCGGCGCGCTTCCCCCTGAAATCGTCGCCGATCTCGAGACATGGATCCGCGAGGGCGCTTTCCTGCCCGAGGATCGGGCGCTGTCGACAAAGGGCCAGGCCAAATTGTGGTCTCTCAGCGCGCCCGCGCGGACTGTGCCGCCGCCGGCGAAGGAGCGCTGGGGCCGCAATGAGATCGACCGGTTCATCCTGAGCAAACTCGAGGCGAAGGGGCTCGCGCCGTCCGCCGAAGCGGACCGGCGCACTCTCATCAGGCGAGTCAGCTACGATCTGACGGGTATGCCGCCCTCGGCCCGCGATGTCGATGCATTTGTGAAGGACACCGCCCCTGACGCTTATGAGAAGCTGATCGACCGCCTTCTGGCCTCGCCACGATACGGAGAGCGATGGGGACGGCACTGGCTCGACGTCGCGCGATACGCCGATTCCGAAAACGACTCCGTCAATTCAGGCCAGCGATATCCGTGGTCCTATACCTATCGGGATTGGGTGATCCGATCGTTTAATGACGATCTTCCCTACGACCGATTTGTGCTTTACCAGATTGCAGCCGATCGGGTTGGCGGCATCGAGCCTCGCCACTTGGCGGCGCTCGGCTTCCTGAGTCTCGGAAGGGAGTTCCCGAAGAGCTATCCCGAGACGGTCGATGATCGCATCGACGCTGTTTCCCGCGGATTCCTGGGCTTGACCGTGGCCTGCGCTCGTTGTCACGATCACAAATTCGATCCGATACCTACTCGGGACTACTACTCGCTTTATTCCATTCTGTCGAACATCCGTCAGCCCAAGGAGTTTCCGCTGCTCGGTCCGGTCGGCGCGCCGTCTCCGAAGGAGGCGCTGTACCAAACGCGCTTGACGCGGATCGAGAAAGAGCTCGAGGCGTACCGAACCCGCCGGAACGGCGAGATGGTCGCGTTCTTCAAGACGCAGACGGCTGAGTATTTGCTAGCCGCTCACGACGCCGAATCGATGAGCAACACCGAAATCGAGGACCTTGTCCGCGACCGCCAGCTGAACCAGCACGTGCTCGAGCGGTGGCGAAAGTATCTACGCG
>DASPMH010000771.1:0-2448 GCA_035627175.1 Terriglobales bacterium
GCGATCGCCGTCGAGAGTGACCACGGTGGCGCCGGTGCTGTGGTCGAAGCCGCAGGCGAGCGCGGCGGTTTGACCGTAGTTGCGAGCCAGACGGACGACGGTGACGTGAGGATCGGCAGCACCGATACGATCGAGGATCGCGCCGCTCTCATCGCTGCTGCCGTCGTCGACGTAGACGATCTCGAAGCGCAGGCCGAGCGGGTCGAGAGCGGCGCGAAGCTCCTCGTGCAAAGCATCGAGGTTGCCCGCCTCGTTGTAGATCGGCACTACGACCGAGACCTCGGCGCTCATACCCCTTCGATATTGGTGAGCGCGACGAACTGGCGGTAGCGCTGCTCGATCTCTTCGCCGGTCAGCCGGCGCAGTCGGCCGGGGCCGAAGTCTTCGACACAGAACGACGCCATGACGCTGCCGTAGACGATAGCGCGGCGCAGTCCGGCCTCGCTGGTATCGCCGCTGCGAGCCAGCTGTCCCATCAACCCACCCGCGAAGACATCGCCAGCCCCGGTCGGATCGAAGACCTCTTCCAGTGGGAAGGCCGGAACCGCGAACACCGAGTCGGCGGAGAACTGAATCACGCCGTACTCGCCACGCTTGATCAGGACCCGGTGCGGCCCCATGGCGAGCAGCTTGCGCGCGGCGCGCACGATATTGTGCTCACCGCTGAGCAGACGCGCCTCTTCGTCATTGATCACCAGCAGACCGACGCGACTCAACAACTTCTCGATCTCGCCGCGCGACTCGTTGATCCAGTGGTTCATGGTGTCGCATCCGACGATCTTCGGCCGGTGCAGCTGATCGAGAACGCGGCTCTGCAGCTTGGGATCGATGTTCGCCAGAAAGGCGTACGGCGCATCCCGGTAGCTCGCCGGAAGGTCGGGGTCGAAGTTGCCGAAGACGCCGAGATCGAGCGCCAGCGTGTCGCGCTGGTTCATGTCCTCGTGGTAACGCCCGCTCCAGCTGCCGGTCTGCCCCGGCTGCACCTTGAGACCGCTGAGGTCGATTTGGCGCGAGCCGAGAAAGTCCATCTCGACCTTGGGAAAGTCCTCCCCCACCGTCGCGACCATGCGCACCGGAGCGAAGAAGCTCGCCGCGATCGAGAAATACATCGCGGCGCCGCCGAGCACCGACTCGGCGCGTCCGTGCGGGGTTTCGATGGTGTCGATGAAGACCGAGCCGACGACCAATATGCTCACAAACGACCTCCTGAGGCCGCGGCGCGGCCGGTTCGATGGGATGACTAGGAAAGATACTTGCCGAGGATCGGCTCGAGATCGCGCTTCGTCTTCAACGGGATGCGGCTGGTCTCGGTGATGATCGCCGTCTCCAGCGCTCGGGCGCAGGCGCAAGCGCGTGGTCCCGCCAGCCTGGGAATGGCCCCGGCAACCACCTTGCGGGCGAGCTCGACATTTTGGGCGAGTATGCGCAGAACCTCTTCGATGACGACGTCGCCTTCCGATTCGTGCCAGCAATCGTAGTCGGTAGCGAGCGCGAGAGTGGCAAAGCAGATCTCCGCTTCGCGGGCGAGCTTGGCTTCCTGAAGGTTGGTCATGCCGATGACCGAGGCGCCCCATTGGCGGTAGAGATGCGACTCGGCGCGGGTCGAGAACTGCGGCCCCTCCATGCACAGATAGGTGCCGCCGCTGTGAACCGTCGCACCAGCCCCCTGCGCGGCTTCGATCAAGGCCGCGCTCAAAACACTGCAGTACGGGTCGGCGAAGGCGACGTGGGCGACGATGCCATTGCCGAAAAAGGTGCTCGGACGGCGGAAGGTACGGTCGATCAACTGGTCCGGAATGACCAGATGTCCCGGCGCGATTTCCTCCTTGAGGCTGCCGACCGCACCGACGGCGATGATCCACTCGACTCCGAGCCGCTTCATTCCGAAGATGTTGGCGCGGAAGTTGACTTCGGAAGGCAGCAGCCGGTGACCGCGGCCGTGGCGCGGCAAAAACACCAGGCGAGTATCGCCGAGCTTGCCGGCGACGTATTCGTCCGACGGGTCGCCGAAGGGAGTGTCGAGACGAAACGTCTCGACCTCGGTCAGCCCGACCATCTCGTAGAGCCCACTGCCACCGATCACGCCGACGGTATTCACCGAAGCTCCTCCCCTGCCCTACGGCTCAGTTGCCGCTCTTCGAAGCCAAAGCCAGTTGACCGCACGCCGCCTGCACGTCGCGGCCACGGCTGCGGCGAATCGAGGCGGCGATGTCGCCATCGAGCAAACGCCGCTGAAACGCCTTGATCGTTTCCGGCGACGACGGGGTGAAGCCGGATTCGGGAAACGGATTGAAAGGGATCAAGTTGACCTTGGAACGAACGCCATGAAGCAAGCGCACCAAGCGGCTGGCATCGGCGAGTGAGCCGTTGACCCCGGCGAGCATCACGTACTCGAAAGTGATTCGCCGCCGCTGCGGAATCGGCAGCGCACGGCAGGCACCGATCAGC
>DASPMH010000772.1:0-2664 GCA_035627175.1 Terriglobales bacterium
GAGCAGGGTATTCGAAATTGGATAGGGCGCGACCTCGTCGCCGCCGGTCAGTCCGAGCACTACGACGTCGGGCTGCGCCAGCGGCAAGATGCGGCGCAAGGTTCCCAGGTAATCTTCCATCTGATGCCCAGGCGTGCCGGCATTCCACACCTCGACGTCATGCCCCCGTTGGCGCAACAGCTTCTCCAGTTGCGCCGGCAGAGCCTCCTCCGCTTCGACGGCTATGCCGAAGGTCATCGAGTCGCCAATGGCGACGATGCGCTGGACGCCGGGACGTCGCTCGAGGTTGTACTCGTCGCCGCGCATTCCCAGCGCGTTGATCCGCACCCGGGTGACCGCATCCGGGTTGCGCCAGCGGGTGTAGTGCGTGTCAGCACCCGCCCGCAGCCGATAGTACGGTGCGGCGTCGCCGCCGGTGATCTCGATCATCTGGCCGATCTCCGCCACCGGGCGGGTCACCCAGATCGACTTGAGCGACTGGTCCAGAATCGCCAGCAGCGCCAGGACGAACACGACGAAAGCGGCAAGCCACCGCGAGTGAGAACGCGACATCGGCGGCCCGGCACTTAGCCGGAATCACGGCAGCCGTCGACCGTTGGCACCACCGAAGCAACCGGAACAGGAAGCAGGGAAGTGCGCCGCGTAAAGGCGAGGAGAACCAGTGAGTGAGAGTCTCACACGAACAATTGTCGGTTCAGTTCGTTAGCTACCCGGGGAGCATGCGGAGCGATCCGGCGTGTTCGAGCTCTGCGGACAATGGTCCACGGGGATCTAGCAAACCTGCGGGCCGCAACGTGCAGTGAATCCCGAGCAGGCTTCGAAAGTACCGTAGTGACGCCGACCCGTCTTTCCTGTGGGGAAGGCCGAAGCATCGCCCGGGAAGCAACCGACAAGTGCACTGGCGATGGTCACCGGAGTAGTGGGAGCAGCACGCAGGAACGCGCGTCGGTTCGTTGGGCATGAACGCGCCGCGAAGAGCCGAAGACCGATTCCGGCAGCTCGGGTAGCCGCCGGCTGAGATACACTCAGTGTGGCGCGACAGGATCTTCGCGTCGACAACGACCTTGCGGCCGTCGTTGGGATTCCTCCAGATCTCATGATCCCCCTTCCCCGGCCGATCGTACTGCCAGCCGCCGTGCCGCAGGAGCTTTCGAACCTGCGGCGCGTAATCGGCCACCTACGCCACCGCTCGGCGTTGCTCGCAGTGCTCGGCTATCACTCGGAAAGCGGCCTGGGCCGCCTGATCGGCGGACAGCACCCCGTTGAGCTCCAGCATCTCCGGAACCATCGCCCGAAGTTTTGTCAAAAGATGCTCGAGGCTTGGAGCCTCGGTGGCGAGCCCAGGAACATCGTCGCTGGTCGCGACCCAGACGTTTGCGTCGTCATCCCATTCGGCTTTGACCGTGTACATGCGCTTCAACTTACGCCTGTGCCGGTGCGAGTTCCACGACCTCCCGATCATAATCATCTACGGTATTGACGCTGCGGCGCGGTGGCCATGTGTCGGAACCGTACCGGTGGCCGCGCCGGGACACGCAAGGTGGACTGCAGGCGCGCCGATACCGCAAAGACACCTACCGCACTCTTTCCGAGCGCAGCTACATCGGTCGCCGCGGAGCGACAATCCCCCGCGCCTGCGGCACGGCCCTCTTTGCGAACGGGGGCGCACCTGCGATACCCGAGCGTATGAATCCACGCCCGCGCCGGCCGGCGATGTTGTTGTGTGTGGCGACGCTGGGCTTTTGGACCTTGGCGCATCGCGATGCGGCGCCGCTGCAGGGCGGCACCCTCGAGGTGCTGCTGATGTGTGCTGTGGCCGTGGTGTTCGTCATCAGTGGCGTGCTCGCAGTGGCAGCGGCGCGCGAACGGCGCTGGTTGGTGCTGCTGCCGTTGCTGTTGTGGCTCGCCGGGCTGTGGCTCCGCCTCGGTGCGGTGCCGCAGGGCGTGCTCGCTGCGGCGCGGGCTCGCGGCGACGTCGTCGCACTGCCGCCTTCGCTGGCCGAATTGATGGGTCAGATCATGTTGACCGGCCGCTGGGCGACCGGCCTCGCCATCGGCAGTCTCGTCATCGGCTGGCTCGCCAATCCGACGCCGCTGCTCGAGCGCGGCCTCGGTTGGTTCCGGCGCCGCTTCGAGCGACGCTTCGAGAGCGGGTCGCAAGGCGAGACCATCTTCTGGCCGTATGGGCGGCAATGGGCGATGGGGCGTGTCGTCCCGGACACGGCTACCAGGGAGTTGCTCTGGCAGAAGGAGCGCGACCTCTGGCTGGTGGTGCTCTACTTCGGCGCGGTGGCGCTGCTCTGTCGCGGACTCGCCGATCTCGCCTTGCTTTCCTCAGCGAACAATTGGCCTCTTTTGCTGAGTCTGGCGACGTTGCCGGCGCTGGTGCTGCTGGTCGGTGGGGTGATCGCTCGCCATCGCCATCACGACGTCGCACTGACGCTCGCGCCGGTGCCGGCCGCGGGCGCGATCGCGGCATCGTTCCGCCGCGCCGCGCGCCGGCATGGCTTTGCCGAGCTGCGGCGCAAGACTTCTGTCGCTGCGCTCGCCGCGGCGGCGGCCAGCGTCGCCGCGGTGGCGCTGCAGGCCTCCGGGGCAGGACTCGGCTGGGTAATGTTGGTTGCGGCCGCGGCTTTGTGGGGGTGGATGTATTACCTGTGGTGT
>DASPMH010000773.1:0-2168 GCA_035627175.1 Terriglobales bacterium
CGGCAACGACATCGATACCGACCGGATCATCCCGGCGCGGTTCATGAAAGCAATCACCTTCGACGGTCTCGGCCAGTATGCTTTCTTCGATGCTCGTTTCGACTCCGAGGGGCGATCGAAAGGGCACGTGATGGACGATCCGCGCTTTCAAGCCAAGGGGCCGCGGATGGCGGTGGTCAATAAGAACTTCGGCTGCGGCTCGTCGCGCGAGCACGCCCCGCAGGCGATGATGCACTGGGGCATCAAAGCGGTCGTCGGGGAATCGTTCGCCGACATCTTCTTCGGCAACTGCGTCGCGCTCGGCATTCCTTGTGTGACTGCGTCGGAAAGCGATGTCCAGGCGCTGATGGCGGCGGTCGAGGCCGATCCGGGTCAGGATCTCGCCCTCGATCTCAATGCCATGATGGCCAGCTATGCCGGCCATTCCTACAAAGTCTCCCTACCCGACAGCGCCCGCCGCCAACTGACCGAGGGCAGCTGGGACGCCACCCGCATCCTGCTGCAGGCTCGCGAGGAGATCCGCCGCACCGCCGACCGCCTACCCTACACCCGCAACTTCTCCGCCTAGCCACCGCTCGTTGTAGCGCGCGAGCTGCGTCAGTCCATTTCGTCGTCTTCCAGGCCGAAGGCGTGGCCGATCTCGTGGCGTACCGTTTCTTCGATCTCGCGCTGGATACGGCCGGGCGTGCGGAAGGTCTGAACCAGCGGCTTGTAGTAGATGACGATGCGGTCGGGTAGCGCCAGCATCGCGTCGCGGCGCTCCTCGATCGGCAGGCCTTCGTAGAGACCGAACAAGCTGTCACGGCGCGGATCGAGTCCGAGCTCGCGCAGCACCTCACGGCTGGGCGCGTCTTCGACGACCACCTCGACGTTGTCGAGAAAGCGCGCGAACGGCTCGGGAATCGCGGCGATGGCGCGCTCGACGATTTCTTCGAACTGGGTGCGGGTCACAAGCCGTACTTTTGCAGCTTGCGGTACAAGCGCTGCCGATCGATGCCGAGGATCCGCGCCGCTTCGTTCTTGTTGCCACCGGCGTGCTTGAGCGCGGCAGCGATGTTGCGCCGCTCGATCTCCTCGAGCGGCAACGGCTCACCCGGAGCTTGCCCACCGCTGCCGAGTGCATCGCCGGGCCGGCGCGAAATGGCAGCGGGCAGGTCGCTCAGGCCGATCTGGGGGTCAGCGGACAGCGCAAAAGCACGCTCGATGGCGTTCTGCAGCTCGCGGATGTTCCCCGGCCAAGCGTATTGCACCAGCCGCTCCATCGCCTCGGGCGTGACCCGGCGCGGCTCGACACCGTACAGCCGGCTGAATTCGCCGATGAAATGCTCGACCAGCGGCACGATGTCTTCGCGCCGCTGGCGCAGCGGCGGGAGGTGAATCGGCACGACATTGAGCCGATAGAACAGATCGCTGCGGAACATCCCTTCGGCGGTGGCGCGCTCGAGATCGCGATTGGTCGCGGCGATCAGGCGCACCGCGACGGGCACGGGTTTGGTCGATCCCAGCGGCGTCACCTCGCGCTCCTGGATGGCGCGCAGGAATTTGACTTGCAGAGCGACGGGTATCTCGCCGACCTCATCGAGGAAGAGGGTGCCGCCGCTCGCCGCTTGAAAGACACCCTCGTGGTCTTCGATCGCCCCGGTGAAAGCTCCCTTGCGGTGACCGAAGAGCTGGCTCTCGAGCAGTGTTTCCGAGAGCGCGCCGCAATTGATCGCCAAAAACGGCTTGCTCGCCAGCGGTCCGCGATTGTGGATGGTGCGTGCGATCAGCTCCTTGCCGGTGCCGTTTTCGCCGGTGATCAGGATATTGCTTTTGTTCTGCGAGACGGCGTCGATGACCTGGTAGATCTCCTGCATCGACGGGCTGCGGCCGACGATCTCGCCGAAGCGATCGTAGCGGCTGAGATCGCGACGCAACTGCGTGACCTGCGTCCGCAGCCGGTTCATCTCGAGCAGCCGGTTGGCGACGATCAACAACTCCTCGGGATCGCACGGCTTGATCAGGTAATCGCCGGCACCCAAGCGCATCGCTTCGACGGCAGATTGAATCGTTCCGTGGCCGGTCAGAACGATCGTCGCCGGTCGCAGCTCACGCTCGTGCATCGAGCGCAGCAACTGCATGCCGTCCATGCCGGGCATGTTGAGGTCGGTGATCACCAGGTCGTAGCT
>DASPMH010000774.1:0-4257 GCA_035627175.1 Terriglobales bacterium
GCCGCGATCGATCAGGCCGGAATTACTGGTGCCGAGTGCCTGCTCAGTCTGTAAGCAAGCGAAGACATCCGGCGCGATCTCGGTGAGCTCCATCTCGGGGTGTCCGGCTAGCATGCCGCGGCCGAGCCGGGGAAGCGCGAAAGTGTCGCCGCCGAGTAGCCGAGCCCGAAGGCGACACTGGTCAGATAATCTTGCGCGCGCAGTTTGTCGGCGCCGAAGGTGCGCTCGAACAGCGCTCGGATCGCCGGGATCTGCGCCGAACCCCCGGTCAGGAAGACCGAGCTGATGTCGGAGGGTCGCAAGGCCGCGGCGGCGATCGTGCTCGCCATTGAAGACTCTATCGCCGCGATGTCCGGCGCGATCAGCTGCTCCAGCTCGGTGCGCGTCAACCGCTCTTCGATGTCGATACTGTCGCGGCGAAAACGCAGCGTCGTCTCTTGCTCGTGCGACAAGGCGGTCTTGGCCCGCTCGATCTCCTGGAAGAGGAAAAAGGCGCAGTTGCTCTCGATCAGCTCCTGCAATGCGTCGATGGCATCGGGATCGGAGGAGGTCCAGCGAATGCGGCGCAGCTGCTCGCGCGCGCGCGCGTTGCGCAGGAAGCCGACGTGGTGCCAGCGGCTGAGCTGGGCCAGCAGCGGCTTGGGGAAAGGCATCGCCTTGCCTTCCATCGAGCGGAAGGTGCTGGCGCCCCCGAAATACGGCGTCAGCTTAATGGCCATGATGCGGGCGTCGAAGGTGTCGCCGCCGACATAGACGCCGCCGCTGGCGAGAATGTCGTGACGGCGGTCCCCTTGATTGCCGCTGCCGAGGCGCATCACCGTGAAATCGCTGGTGCCGCCGCCGAGATCGGCAATCAGAGCCAGCTCGGGAGCCCGCAGAGTCGATTCATAGGCCAGGCCCGCGGCGATCGGTTCGTACTGGAAGCTGATGTCGTAGAACTTGCCGAGCTGCGCTGCCCGGCGCATGCGCCCCTGCGCCAGCTGCTCGCGCTCCGGCCGGTCGACGAACACCGCCGGCCGGCCGACGACCAGCGCGATGTCGTCATCGGTCAAGGAGCGGATCACCTGGTGCACCGCTTGGAAGAAGAAGGCGATCAGGTCTTCGAGGCGATAGAAGCGATCGTGGACGAAGGTCTCTTCAAACGAGTCGTCGGCGAGGAAGGTCTTGATCGACTGGATCAACGTTCCCTGCATGTCTTCCTGCAGATACTCGTCGATGGCGCGCTGGCCGACGACGAAACCGCGGCGATCGAGCGAGTAGTACAGCAAGCTGCGCAGCACGCGCGGGTTCACCGCTGTCAAATCGAGACTGCAGAGCTCGACCTTACCGTCGGAACCGACCCACGACAGGGAGGAGTTGGTCGTGCCGAAATCGAGACCGAAATACTGCATGCAGCGCGTTCTCTGACGGTCGCGGCGGCGGCATCTAGCAGGCCTTGCCGCGGATCAATTTGCCGGGCAAGGCACCCGTAGGCTCGCCGTTCTCGAACGTGACGGTGCCGCTCTTGATGGTGACCCGATACCCCTCGGCTTTCTGAATCAGGCGGCGGCCGCCGGCGGGCAGATCGAAGACCAACTCCGGCGGTAGCAAGCGCAGCTGCTCGAAGTCGATGATATTGACGTCGGCGAGCTTGCCGGCGGCTAGCACACCGCGATCGTTCAGCCCGTAAAGCGCGGCCGTTTCGCTGGTCTGTCGCTGGACTAGGCGCTCTAGCGGCAGTCTCGCGCCGCGGTGGCGGTCACGGGCCCAGTGGGTCAGCAGGAACGTCGGTGTGCCGGCGTCGCAAATCACACCGCAATGAGCGCCACCGTCGCTAAGGCTCAATACCGTATTGGGATGCTGCAACATCTCGGCGATCGGCTCGAAGCTGAGCTCCGAATAGTTGAGCAGCGGCATATAGATCAGGTTTTTGCCTTCCCGCTGCAACAACAGCTCGAGAGCGATCTCGGCGGGCGGCTTGCCGGCGCGTTCGGCGATGGCGGCGACACTCTGATCGGCGGTCGGCTCATAGTCCGGTGGATCGCCGAGTGGGAACATTCGGTGGAAAGCGGTCATCACGAAGGCCGCAATGGCGCTCGGAAAGTGGGGCTGCTCGGCCAGCAGCCGCTGCCGCAGCTCGGGATCGCGCAAACGCTCGACCCGCTCCGCCAGCGGCAGGTGAGCGATGTCGCGGTAGGTTTGATGGCAGAGGAACGGATGGCTGCTGCCTTCGAGATTGAGCAGAACGCCGGTCGGACGTGCGGCAATCTGGGCGATCACCTTGTTGCCGGCGGCAGCGGCCTGTTCCGTAAGGGCCAGCATGCGACGCCACTGCCCCGGATCGCCGTCATTCTGAAGCAGCGCAAAGGTGATCGTCTGCCCGGTCTGAGCGGCTAGCGCTTCCATCCAAGCGAACTCTGCGGCCTCGGGCGCGAGATCTGAGGCGACCTCGAAGACGCCGCGGCCAAGCTCACCGAGCACCCGGCCGATGCCGAGCAGCTCCTCCTCGCCGGCGAAGGTTCCCGGCACCGGCTCGCCATCGATGGCGCGATGCAAAAAGGTGCGAGAGGTGGTGAAACCGAGAGCGCCAGCGGCGATACCTTCTTTGACCAGTTGCGCCATCGCCTCGATGTCGGGCTCGGTCGCTTTCTCGTTCTTGGCGCCCCGCTCGCCCATGACATAGGCGCGCACCGCGCCGTGGGGAACCTGGGTGCCGATATCGACGACCCGCCGCATTGCTTCGAGAGCATCGAGGTACTCGGGGAAACTTTCCCACGACCAGCGGATACCTTCGGCGAGAGCGGTGCCCGGAATGTCTTCGACCCCTTCCATCAAGCCGATCAGCCACTGACGGCGATCCGGCCTGGCGGGCGCAAAGCCGACGCCGCAATTGCCCATGACCACGGTGGTGACGCCGTGCCATGACGACGGTGTCAGGTACGGATCCCAGGTCGCCTGGCCATCATAGTGAGTGTGGATGTCGACCCAACCTGGCGCGACCACCATGCCGCACGCATCGATCTCCTTACGACCGCCGGATACGATCTGCGGAGCGACGACCGAAATGGTCTCGCCGTCGATGGCTACATCACCTCGCCAAGGCGCCGATCCGCTGCCATCGACGATCGATCCGTCGCGAATGACTAGATCATGCATAACGATCCTCCGTTCGGGGCATCCCGTTTCTTAGCAATCGCCGCGACCTTTGTAACCAAGATGCTCGCCTGCCCGATTGTGCATCGCTGCATTCGGGATCAAAGTCGCAGCATGGTGCACGCAGTATGGACCCTCGTGGCGCTGCTCGCCGCGACTGGCAGCGCGATGGCTCAGACCGCTACGCCGGATCTCGATCGCCGGGTGATGGAGCAGATCCATCGTCCCACCCCGGTTGCTCCCGGTGCGCCGCCGGGCCGAGATTCGAAATTGCCTGGGGCCAAGCCGCTCGACGTGCCGGATCACTCCGGCACCCAGGAGATGCCTCTGCCCCCGCTGCCTCTGCCGCCGCGCTAAGGTTTCTGGCGGACAGAGACCACCCTTGCCGAGTGCGGCGGGAGATCGCCGAAGTCGAGGAGGCTGCCTTGCTGCGCTACCGGTGCCGCGGTCCAATGTTCGCGGAGCTCGGCTGTGCTGCTGGCGATCCCCAGACGCGTCAGGTCGACCCGAGCGTGGCGGGGGCGGTCGCCAAGGTTCAGGGCGCCTATGTCGATGCGATCGGCGTGGCGGCTGACAACGAGTTCGGGGAGCTGGCGCTCGAATAGATCGACCACTTCGACCTCGCCGCCGGCGAGCTCGCGAGCCCGCCGGACGATGGCGCATCGCTCGGGCGAGAGATCGCTCAGGCGATCGGAGAGGACGATCATCCCATCGGTCATAGCGAATACCGTCGCCAGCAACCGCACCTCTTCCTCGCTCAACTTGGTGTCGCGGTCGCGCACCATCAGACAATCGGGATCGTTGCGCCACCAGAGCCGGTCGAACCCGGCACGCGTCAGGGTGTTGATGATCGCATGGCGAGTGGCCAGGCCATGGGTGTTCCTCAACACCGTGCGCGCCAGCAGGTTGGTCCAGTAGGGCGTAACGTCGGCGCCGATGCGCATCGCGTCGACGACGCCGACCGCTACCCCGAGCGGACAACCGCACCCGAGCAGGAAGGCATCGGCCCCGGCGCCGCGGCGGATCGCATCCAGACCGGCCCGCAAAGCCTCGGCGCGGTTGCGTCGACCATCGTAGCGGCGGCCGGGTAGCGCCGCCGCGTAGAGGAAATCGAGCTTCTGAATG
>DASPMH010000775.1:0-7890 GCA_035627175.1 Terriglobales bacterium
TTCGCATCGTGCTGGCGCGCCCCAAAGGAGCGGCGAACGTCGGTGCCGTCGCGCGGGCGATGAAAAACATGGGTCTGGCGGACCTGGTGTTGGCGGCGCCCGAGACGATGGATCCGGCGTGGGCTCGGTCGATGTCCAAACATGCTGTCGACGTGCTCGAGCGGGCTCGCCGCACCGACTCTTTGCGCGACGCGGTCGGCGATTGTGCCGTGGTTTTCGGCACCACCGCGCGCGATGGCGATTATCGCTCTCATCCGCTGTCGCCGCGTCAGGCCGGCGCGACCATCGTGCGTGCCGCTGCCGCAGATCGCGTCGCCGTCGTCTTCGGGCCGGAAGACCACGGCCTGAGCAACGAAGATCTGCTGGTCTGCGATCAGCTGATCCACATCCCCACCCATGCCGCCTACTCGTCGCTCAATCTCGCTCAAGCCGTGCTCGTCTGCGCCTACGAGATCTTTCTCGCCGAGGGCGAAGCCCAGGGCTGGGACTGGCAAGCGGAGCGGCCGCGGCCGGCTCCGGCGGCAAACGTGCAGTTCCTGCTCGAGCGTTTGCAGCAAGCCTTCCTCGACATCGGCTTTCTTTCGCCCGACAATCCCGAGCACATCATGCACACCTTCCGCCGCATTCTCGGCCGGGCGCAATTGCAGGAGCGCGAGGTGAAGATCCTGCTCGGTCTGGCGCGGCAGATCGGTTGGTATGGTCGGCAGGGGGCAGCGGCTCAGCCGCCGGTGGTGGAGTGATGGCGGAAATCATTCCCTTCGAGGATGTCGTTCGAAGCCGCCGCCGCCGGCGCGAGCGCGAGAACTTGCAGCGCTGCCTCGAGCTCCTGCGTCTCAATCTCGACTATTGCGAGTTGCTTCAGCTCGATTGCGACGAGCCCGAGCGCACCATCCACCGGCGGCGCACCGAGCAGCTCGCCGCGCTGATCGACTACGCGGAGCGGATCGCGTGAGGTTGCGCAGGCGGCACCAGACTCGCGCGGTGCACGCGCTGTGCTTGTTCCTCACCGTGGCGACGGTGCAGCCGCCTGGGCTGCAGGCGATGACAGTCGCCGAAGAAGCTCGCCTCGGCGGTCGCTTCGACCTCGAAGTGCGCGCCAAGTTGCCGCTGGTCCGCGCCGCCGAGGTACATCGCTATGTCGCCGAGGTCGGCCAGCGTATTGCGGCGCAGCTCGACGAGCAGAACTACCGCTTTCATTTCGCCGCCCTGCGCGATGGCCGGGTCAACGCCTTCGCGGTTCCGGGCGGCTATGTCTACGTCAACGCCGGGCTGGTGGTGCAGGCCGACAGCGACGACGAAATCGCAGGTGTGCTCGGTCACGAGATCGCCCACGTCCAGGCTCGCCATCTGGCGCGCCAGGAACAATCGAGCCGTCTGCTCAACTATGCGGCGCTCGCCGGATTGATCCTGACTGCGATCCAACCGGTGATCGGCGCCGGCGCGCTCGCGGCGAGCACCGCAGCGCAGCTCAAGTATCAGCGCGACTTCGAGCAGGAGGCCGACTTCCTCGGCGCCCGCTACATGCAGGAGGGCGGCTACGACGCCCGCGGCATGCTCGACTTCTTCAAACAATTGCACCAGCAGCAGCTCGCTACGCCGACGCTGATCCCACCGTACCTGCTGACCCATCCGTTGACGCAGGACCGATTGACCAATCTCGAAGCGGTGCTGCGCCAGCGGCAGTGGGACCAGAGCGAGCGCCGGCCTCCGAGTCTCGCTCTGGAGCGGGCGCGGTTACTGGCGCGCCTGGAGCTGGAGCCTATTCCGGACGTGCTGCGCGACTACCGGCGGCGGGTCGAACAAACGCCGGAGGACGGCCGGGCACAGTACCTTTGGGGCATGGCGCTGCTGCATTCGGGCAATGCCGCCGGGGCTCGCCCTTTTCTGCAGCGCGCAGCCGAGCTCCAAATGCACGGGGTGGAGCGCGAGCTCGGCCGGGCAGCCCTGCTCGAGCGAGATCTGGTCGCAGCACAGACCCACCTGCGCCGCGCCACCGAGCTCGATCCTGACGACGCCCTCGCTTTCCGCGAGCTCGGCCGGGCCCTCGAAGCGGCAGGGCAAGTCGATGGCGCCAGCCTCGCCTACCAGCGTGCGGTCGTGCTCGCACCTGAGCTCGACGATGCCCACTACAGTTTGGGCATGCTGGCCGGACGCGCCGGGCAAGCGGCGCAGGGATATTTTCACCTCGGCCAGGCAATGTTGTTGCGAGGCGACGCCGAGCAGGCGCTCAGTCACTTCGCCAAGGCCGAAGCAGTGGCGGGCGAGCCCTACCGCGCCCAGGCGGCGACCGCCCGCAACGAGCTGAAGCGGCTGTTGGACAACTGACGGCGCTCGGCCGTTCACCGCCGATTCATCTACCCGGCGTAGAAGCCTCCCCCTGCTCGTAGGAGGAGGATGTGGCGCATCTCAGTCAAGGTTCGAAGATCCTGTCGTTCACGCCCAGTGAGCTGCTGTGGATCATCAGCGGCTCTCCCTGGGTACACAGCGACGACTCAGCGGCTCCGGCGCAGATCGTCCACCGTTTCGCACAAAGATACGGCCGCACCCGCCATTCCCGATGGCGCCAGTTAGCGATGTTCGCGATTTTCCTTGGCGGGATGCCCGTGGTGCTGGGGATGATCGCCGTCTTCACCGGTCGCCACGGGCGGCGAGTTTGCGAGGCTGTCGACAAGAGCCGCCTGCAGCAAGTTGTCGAGCAGCTCGGGCTGTGGTGGAAACGAGGCGTGCTACCGATTTCCTACTATGCCTTCGAGCTCTATCGAAACGAACGCCGCCGGCACGCGCTCGACTATCTCTACCGGCATGAGACCAAACAGTGCGCCTATCCCCTGCTGCGCCAACGATTCTCTTCGGCAGCGTCGACCGAGGCTCTGCGCGACAAGGCGCGCTTCGCTCGGCATTGCAGCGAGCACAGCTTGCCGGCGGTGCCGGCGCTCTTCACGGTGGTCGACGAAAACATACGCGGGCTCGGGGCGGATGAACGACTGCCAAGCTGCGATCTGTTCCTCAAACCGCTGAGCGGCGCCGGCGGTCGCGGTGCCGAGCTGTGGCATCACCAGGACAACGGTCAGTATCACCACGCCGAGCACGGCAATCGCAGCGAGGCGCAGCTGATCGAACATCTGCGCGCGCTGTCGCGGCAGCAGCCCTACGTCGCCCGCTTGTATGTACGCAATTGCCCCGAGCTGGCGCAGCTCAGCTCTGGCGCCTTGTGTACCGTTCGCGTGCTGACTTGTCTCGACGAAACCGGCAAGCCGGTGGTCACCGATGCCGTGCTGCGCATGGCGCGGACGCCGGGGATCGTCGTCGACAACTTCCACGCCGGCGGTATCGCTGCCAAGGTCGAGCTGGGGACCGGCAGGCTCGGTCCGGCGACAGACATGGGTTTGGCAAGCTCGACGCGCTGGTACGACGAACATCCGACGACCGGCGGTCCCATCACCGGGCGGGTCGTGCCCAATTGGGAGGAGGTGCTGTCACTGGCGCGCCGCGCCCATGAGATCTTCGCCGATCACATCGCCATCGGCTGGGACATTGCCGTGCTCGATTTCGGGCCGCAGCTGGTGGAAGGCAACAAGGGCCCCGATCTCGACATCATCCAGCGCACCGGGGGCATGCCGATCGGGGCGACCCGGTTCGGCGAGCTGCTGGCACATCACCTGCGCCGAGCCGAGGAGACGGCGCCGGTAGCCGCCGAGGCACCGTCTGCCGCAAGCATCCATGCGGTCGAAAGGACGGCAGCATGAGCGCGGTCGTGGAAACATCTTCGACCGACATGGCGAAGGTCGCCGAGCTGCTCGAAATTCGCGACCGTACCGATGGCCGCGGGCGGCCACAGGAAATCATCGCCGCCCTCGAACGAGGCGACATCATCTTCTTGCCGGCGATCGGCTTCGAGCTCACCGCACGTGAGCGCGAGCTGATTTGCGACGAGGCAGTCGTCCTTCCCGGTCGCGAGGAACGGGAGAGTGAAAGCGGCCGCCCGACGTTGATCTTCGATCGCGATCGCGGTCGGATCGAGCGCACCCGGATCGCCGCCGCGCCGCGGCGCGAGCTCGAAGCGATGATGCACCGCTTCGGCGAATGGGCCGACCAGCTGCTCGCCGACCTGGCGCCAGCCTACAGCGACAAGGTGGATCGTGACCGCATCACCTTCCGGCCTTCCAATCGCAGCCGCACCCAGGGAATGCACGTCGACTCGAGCTATGGGCACCCGAGCCAAGGACGGGGCATGCTGCGGGTGTTCACCAACATCAATGTCAGCGGCCGGCCAAGGCAATGGCAGATCGGCGAGCGCTTCGAGCCCTTCGTCGAGCGCTTTCTGCCGCGCGTTCCGGCGCAGATTCGTTCGCGCGGGGCTCGCTTGCTCGAGTTTCTCGGCATCACCCGCGGCCGGCAAACTCCCTACGACCGCCTGATGGCAGAGATCCGCCGCGTCGGCAAAAACGATGAGAGTTATCAGACCAGCGCGCCGCGCCGGATTGTCACCTTTCCCAGCGGCTCGACGTGGATCGCCATCACCGATCTCGTAGTTCACGGCGCAATGTCCGGGCAGTTCAGTCTCGACCAGACCTACTTCCTGCCGCTCGCGGCGATGGAGGACCGATCGCGTTCGTCGCTGGCAATCCTCGAGAGGATGACCGGGAAAACACTAACGTGACCGCCGCTGCAGCGGACCGGCGCGACACCAAAGTGGTGTTGATCGCAGGCCCGGTCAAAATCCCCGATCGTCTCGGCCACCATGACTATAGCGCCGGCTGCGCTCTGTTGCGCGAGCTGCTGCAACAGACCGAAGGTGTGACGGCGACGGTCGTCGAGCTCGGTTGGCCGATCGACGACAGGTGTATCGACGAAGCCGATGCCGTGGTCTTCTACACCGGCGGCGGGAGCAAACATCCACTCGCCTGCGGCCCCCGCCGAGTGCAGAAGATCGAAGCGCTGGTCGAGCGCGGCGGCGGCTTGGTCCTGTTGCATCAAGCGATCCGCTTGCCGACCTCGCTACAGGAGGAATCGTATCGGTGGTTCGGCGGCGCTTACGTTGCCGGAACGTCGAGCCGCGGCCACTGGTCGGCCGTTCACTCCGCCGCACCGGCGCATGAGATCGGCCATGGAGTCCGGCCGTGGCGTAGCCACGACGGCTGGCATGTTGCGATCCAGTTCGATGGCGCTCCGGTCTTTCCGCTCGTCTGGGCGCGGCCAGAGAGAAAAGGCGGGGACGACGAATGGTCGGACGTAGCGAGCTGGGCCTGGCAGCGCCCGACAGGCGGCCGGTCGTTCTGTTTCACCGGTCTCGATTCGCACTCGGCTTGGCACATCGACAGCCTGCGGCAGTTGGTCGTCAACGGCATTGTGTGGACATCAGGCCGGGAGGTGCCGGCGAATGGAGCTTCGTGCCGGGTGTCCGACAGCGGGATCGACAGCTATCTCACCCCACGCGGCAGCATGGCGGAACGTCTGCCGCACCGATTGAAGCGACTGGGCAAACGGCTACGAGCGGTGCTCGGGGCGTAGGCCCTTCACGGCGCATCGCCGAGACGGTGTTGGTCGCTTGCTTGGTCACCGATGGCGGCGTCAGAGCAACCGGCAGAGTCGACGTTCGCCAGGTGCGCACGAGCGCGCCGGTTGTTGGCGTCGAGGGCGAGCGCCTGCCGCAGCAGACGCTCGCCTTCGCAGTCATCTCCGCCGAGCATCGCCGGCAGATCGACCAGCAAGGCCCCTTTTGCCGCCATCAGATTCGGGTCGTCGGGGCGCAGCTCGAGGGCACGATCGATCGAGCGGCGTAGCCGGCGCACCTGCGACAATGTGCCCAGGCCCGGAGAGTCGTGGCGCAGCCGCTTGCCGAGATTGCAGAAGAGAGCAAAGTGCGCGTCCGCATCGTTCGGGTCGGCTTTCACGGCTCGCCCGGCGAGCTCCAGCCCGCGCGCCAGCGCCGCCGCCTTTTCGTCGCCATCAAGCCGGTCGGCCTCCCGACACAGCGTATGGGCCGATCCCGCCGGGGCGAGATCGGCCGCAGTCGGGCTACTGGCAACCGTGCTCAGAGCTAGCGCGAGGGCGGCGCAGCGGCAGAAGGAGAAAGACATGGCGTCAGTCGGCTTCTTCGCGTGTCACCGCTCCGCTTTGACCATCGATTTCCAGGTCGACAGGTTTGCCGGCCGAAGATGTTGCCTCAGCTTCCCAGTGGGTGCCGTCGTACTCAATGTCGTGGACGTTGGTGTAGCCGGCGGCCTCGAGCTTGCTGGCGATCTGAGCGGGTGACAGCGATGAGTGATTGCCTGCGGCAGTGTCGGCAGAAGCAATCGTGGCGGTCGCGATCAGTCCGATCGCGATCTTGGTGAAGGTTGCGAAACGCATGGGGGTCGTTCTCCTTTGTCGCGACTAGCGCGTTTGATGAGAGCGAGTATGCTACGCACGAGTGAACCCGGGGTGACTGACCTATTCATGGACCGTTCATTGGCGAACCGTAGCTCGACGCGAATGACATGGCTGGCGACGCTCTTGGTGCTGCTGTCGGCGAAAGCAATTGCTGACCCACTGCCGGATCATGAAGAAGCACGCCGCGCTTACGCCGCCGGCGAGATCGTCTCGCTGGCGTCGATTCTCTCGCAGGTCGAGCGCAGCTTCGACGCGCAGGTGATCGAGGTCGAGCTCGAGCACGAACGCGGCCGTTGGATTTACGAAGTCGAGCTGCTGACCAAGACCAACAAGGTGATCGAGCTGGTCTACGACGCCAAAAAGGCCGAGCTGCTCGAGAACGACGGTCCGGTCGACGAGATCAGAAGGAAAAATGAGAATTCTGGTGGTGGAAGATGAAGCCGATCTGGCGCGCCAACTGGTCGACGCGTTGGTCGCCGCCGGCTTCATCGCCGAGGGTGTCGCCGACGGCGAGGAAGCGCTCTATCTCGGGCAGGCTGAGCCGTTCGATGCCATGGTGCTGGATCTAGGGCTCCCCAAGCTCGACGGTGTCACCATCCTGCGCCAGTGGCGCGCCGCGGGAGTCAAAGCGCCGGTGCTGGTGCTGACCGCGCGGGGCCGCTGGCCGGAGAAGCTGACGGCCTTCTCTGCCGGCGCCGACGACTACCTGACCAAGCCTTTCGAGATGCAGGAAGTGGTGGTGCGGCTGCGGGCGTTGATTCGTCGCACCGCGGGATTCGCCCAACCGCAGCTCGAATGCGGACCGCTGCGCCTCGACCCGGAGAGCGGCATCGTTACCGTCGACGGGCGAACGGTGCGCTTGACCACCCAGGAGTTCCGCATTCTCGAGTACCTGCTCCACAGCCGCGGCCGCATCGTCAGCCGACTCAACATCATCGATCGCGTCTACGAGCGTGATGCCGACCGCGACTCCAATGTGATCGATGTGCTGATCGGCAGGATCCGCCGCAAGTTGGGCGTCGACCTGATCGAGACGGTGCGCGGCGCGGGCTATCGTTTGAACGCGCCGACATGACCCTGCCTTCGCTGCGGGCACGTCTGATCGCCGGCACCGTGGTGTGGATGGTCGCGGCGCTCGGCACCGGCGGCTTCGCCTTGTCCGGCGTCTTTGCCGCCGCCGTCGAGCGCACTTTCGAAGATCGTCTGCAGAGCCTGCTGCACGCCGTCATCGCTGCCGTCGAAACCTCGCCGGCAGAGCCGGTCAAGCTGGCGCGGGTCGTCGGCGATCCCCGCTTCGACCGCGTTTATTCGGGCTGGTATTGGCAGGTGAGCGACGGCCAGACGCGGCTGCGGTCGCGTTCGCTGTGGGATACCGTTCTCGAGGTCGATGCCGAGCATTTGGCGCGGCAGGAGAGCTTCGAGTTGATCGGACCGCGCGGACAGCGCCTGCACGTCGTCGGCCGCACCTTGCGTTACCCGTCGACACCGAATCCGATCACCGTGGTGGTGGCGGGGCCG
>DASPMH010000776.1:0-3107 GCA_035627175.1 Terriglobales bacterium
GTGGTCGGCCAAAGACCACAAGCCGCTGTTCGCCGGGTCCGCGCCGACCGATGGCGATCTCAGCAAGGCTCCGGATCTGTTTCGCTGGTGGCTCGGGGGCCTGATGAAGCACGCCCGCGCCTGTGTGCTGCTGTTCGCTCCCTACGTCAACTCCTACAAGCGCTTCGTCGCCGGCTCCTTTGCGCCGACCGGCATCGCCTGGTCGTACGACAACCGCACGGCGGGCTTCCGGGTGGTCGGCAGCGGCAGTGGCCTACGGGTCGAGTGCCGCATCCCGGGCGCCGATGCCAATCCCTATCTCGCCTATGCCGCCACCATTGCCGCCGGGCTGGACGGTATTCGCAACCAGATCGAGCCGCCGGCGATGTTCGCAGGCGACGTCTATGCGGCGCGAGGTTTGCCGCGGGTTCCCGCCACTTTGCCCGAAGCGATTCGCGAGTTCGAAGCTTCCGAGCTGTTCCGCGAAGCGTTCGGTGCCAACGTGGTCGAGCATCTCCTCCACTTTGCCCGCACCGAGCAGCGCAAGTTCGACGAGATCGTCACCACCTGGGAGCGGCGCCGCTATTTCGAACGCGCCTGACGCAGCAGCGCAGGCGCGGCCGCCTTTCTGTCCATGCGACCTATCATCGGAATCTCCTCCTATCATCGCGATGGGGACTTCCCGCTGTTCAGCGTGCCATGCAGCTACGTCGATGCGCTGCGGACGGTCGGCGCCACTCCGGTCGTTCTACCACCGGGCGAGCCATCGCCGGGGCGCCTGCTCGATCTGCTCGACGGACTGATCCTCGCGGGTGGCGGTGACCTGGATCCGCAGCTGTACGGCGGTGCGGTGCATCCGCTGCTCTACATGATCTCCAACGAGCGCGATCGCTTCGAGATGGAGATTGCCGCCGATGCCCTCGATCGGGTCGACATCCCGATGTTGTGCATCTGCCGCGGCATGCAGGTGCTCAACGTCGCCGCCGGCGGGACGCTGCATGTCCACGTCCCCGATCGCTTCGGCGAGAACGTGTTGCACCGCCTGCCGCCACGCTTGCCGACGCGGCATCCGGTGCGGCTCGAGGGTGACAGCCGACTGGCACAGATCGTCGGGAGCGGCAGCGTCGAGGTTTGCTCCTGGCACCATCAAGCCGTCGATCGGCTCGGCAGCGGGCTCGTCCCGGTCGCATGGAGCGAGGACGGCGTGGTCGAAGCGGTCGAGCATCGGGATCATCCCTGGTGCATCGGAGTTCAGTGGCATCCCGAGATGCAGTTCCGCGAAGCGGAGCAGATGAGGTTGTTCGAAGCATTCGTCGATGCGGCGCGCCGGCGCCGCCAGGCGAGCCTATCTAAGGAGTGAAACAACATGGCAGGTCGGTTGAACGGGAAGGCAGCTCTGGTGACCGGGGGCGGGCGTGGCATCGGCCGCGCCGCGGCGCTGGCATTCAGCCGCGAAGGCGCGGCGGTGTGCGTCGTCGATCTGAACGCGGAGACGGCGGGGGCGGTCGCCGACGAGATCCGCGGGCGCGCTGGCGTCGCGGTTTCGGCCGCGGCGGACGTCAGTAAGGCGGCGGACTGCCAGGCGATGGTCGCCTTCGCAGAGAAAGAGCTCGGCAAGGTCAACGTGCTGTTCAACAATGCCGGCATCATGCCCGATCCCGACGGCTCGGTGTTGGAAACCGACGAGGCGACCTTCGATCAGGTGATCGGCGTCAACGTCAAGGGAGTGTTCTTCGGTTGCAAGTACGGCATCCCGGCGCTGCTTCGGGCCGGCGGTGGGTCGATCATCAACACCGCTTCCTTCGTTGCGGTGATGGGAGCGGCGACTTCGCAGAGCGCCTATACCGCGTCGAAAGGCGCGGTGCTGGCGCTGACCCGCGAGATCGCGGTCGAGTTCGCCCGCCGCAACATCCGGGCGAACTCGCTCTGCCCCGGACCGGTCAATACGCCGATGCTGCAGCAGCTGCTCGCCGAGCCCGCGGCACGCGCCCGGCGCTTCGTCCATCTGCCGATGGGGCGCTTGGCGGAAGCGGAGGAGATCGCCGAGGCGGCGGTGTTCCTCGCCTCGGACGAATCCTCTTACGTCAACGCCACCACTTTCCTGGTCGATGGTGGCCTGGCCGGTGCCTACGTCACGCCGGAGAGCTGATCGCCGCAGATCACTCTTCGCCGCCGGGGGGCAGCAGGCGCAGCATCCCGTTCGGCAGCACTTCGACGTCCTTCATCCGCCGCAGCCGGGTCATCAAGCGCGGTGATCCCGGCGGGCGGGTGAACCCGTCTTCGCGCAAGGTGTTGGCGAGCGCGTCGAGATTGACCCAGCCACCGGTTTCCTTCGACATCCGTTCCAGCAGGGCGCGTATCTGCTCCTGCGAGGCGGCATGGTTGCCGTCCTCCTCGGTGTGATGATGGTGGTGGACGCGAGCCGGAGGCGGCTCGACCTCGGCGACACTGACCAAGGTATCGGGCGCCATCGACGCTGAGCCCTTGCCGCGACGGCGGCGACGGCTGCGGCGCGGCCGCTCCGCCGGCTCTGCTTCGCGGGTGCTGCGCGGGCTCATGCCGCGGTAGGAGATGCGGCGGAAATGGACGCCTGAGGCGGCCGCGGCATCGCCGATCGCGTCGAAGGCTCGGTCATCCGAAACGATGTCGAGCGAATCGCCTGGCGTCGCCCGGGCGAGCCAGCGGCCGACGTTGACCGCAATCCAGAGGTCACTCCAGTCACGCACTCCAGTCGTCGGAGCAGTGTGCACCAGCTGAGCGCCATAACGGCCGAGGGTACGGGCGAAGCGGCTGCCGAGCGCCTTCCAGTTGCCGATGCCGGTGATCTCCGTGGGGTTGGCGATGTGGTCGATCTCCAGATGTTCGAACACCTTGATCAGCTCGTTTTCGCTGCTGGTGTTCTCGACATCGATGAAGATCGCGCGCCGCGGCCGCGGCGCCGGCTGAGGCTCGACGGTCGGCTTGCGGCGCGGTGCGACAGCCTTCTTAGGGCGCGCCGTCGCCTTGGTCTTGGCGCTGGCTGCAGCCTTGCTCTTCTTGGCCTGGGTGACGGTCCCGGCGGCAGCCCTGGCGGACTGTTTTTTCTTTTTCGCCGCTGACGCTTTCGGTCCGGTCGCCTTGGCTTTGGT
>DASPMH010000777.1:0-3059 GCA_035627175.1 Terriglobales bacterium
GCCGCTTGGCGCTGGAGCTTCTCGATGCGCGCGTTCTCTTTGGCGGCCAGATCGGGCTCGACACTCTTGCCGTCTTCATCGCGATGGCGTCCGAGCATCGTCTGGACGGCCGCTTCCAGCTTGGCTGCCTGTCGCTCGAAGTCTGCCCTGGTGCCGCTCCTGTGCTTGCTGGCGTTGCTGGGCAGTTTGACGCCGTCGATGGCGAACATCTCGCGACCGATCAGGCCTTGGCGGTCGCACAGGAAAAGCACCTGCGTGAAGAGCTTGGCGATGGCCTCGGCGCGGCCCGCTACGAACGCGGCGATGGTCGTAAAGTGGGGCCGGTTGTCTCCCGACAGAGCCATGAACGTGACGTGCTCGCGGCAGGCGCGCTCGATCTCGCGACTGCTGACGATGCCGCGCGAGTACGCGAACAGCACGACCTTGAGCAGCATGGCCGGCGGGTACGCCGGCGCGCCGCTGGTGTCGTTGCGGTAGGCGGCGTCGAAGGCGCTGAGGTCCAGCTCGTGGTGGATCAGGTGCGAGAGCGCATGCTCGAAGGTCCCGGGCAGGAGCTGGCGGGCCAGGTCCACCGGAAGGAACTTCGGATTAGTGTCGATGTGCTTGTAGCGCGGCATTTCCCGGGGAATCCTCGACGAGACGGGATTCACCGTTTATGCAGAGCCGCCGCGCTGGCGGCAATTGTGGAGTGGGCGTAATTCTACAGCCTCGTTGGGCGGCAAGAACACCAAACGCTGAACCTTAGATGGCAGACGAGCACTACAAATGGATGAGAAAGGCTGTCGATCTTGCATCTCAGTCAGTATCCGAGTCCGGCCGCAGCGATCCTACGCCAGCCGTCGGGGCAGTCATCGTCAAGAATGGTGCCGAAGTTGCTTCAGCCTATCGTGGTCAGTGCGCGCCCGGGAATCATGCTGAAAAGTGCGCACTTGAATCTGCTGCCGGCGCAGATTTACGGGGTGCCACGGTCTACACGACTCTTGAACCATGTAGCCGTCGAAGTGCACCGAAGATCGCGTGTGCGCAACGACTGATAGACCGAGGTGTCGGCACTATTTTTATTGGTCTTTATGACCCTAACCCGAAGATCTACAGAGAGGGGTGGAGAATCTTGCGGGATGCGGGCGTAACGTTACGCGATTTCCCAGCGGACCTCCGCTACGAACTGCGTGAACTTAACACCAGGTTTCTAGACCAGTATCGCGTCAACAACGATCGAAGCGGATCGGCAACATTCGACTACGTCCGATCCCCAATTTTCTCGCTCGGCGAGCCGCCGATAACGATCGATACCAAGTGGTCACACGCCGCATCCAGCGTAATCCACGCATATTCAAAGCCGGCACACATTGCTCTCGCTCGCTACGCCAAGTCACTCCGTGAGATTGACGATCCTTCTGCAATGGATTTCGTCCCGGAGAAGCACACCGTCACGGCAAATGAGGGCGACGTTGTTATCTTTCGCGGCGAGCAAGGCCACATTTTCGCCGTCGTGAGGGTCGAAGAGGTCCTTTCATTGAATCGAGGGGATGACCGCAACGAAGTGACGTTCTCTTACGAAATCCGAATAATAGAAACCAGGGGGCCCCTCAGTAGATTTTTTGATGGAGAGTCGTGAGGGTCATCTCACAACGAGTGGGGTTCCGGGTACGTCTTGGAGCGTCTGCAGTCAGGACGGGCCGTAGCGTGTGTTGGACGTGGCGGAGCCCAACAGCGCATGGAGCAGCCCGGCGTGAACGGTAAGGGCACGATCGAACAGTCCCGCGCCGGCTGCTCATACATCCGTTGAGGGTGTAGAAAAACCCCGAATTCATCGGTGAAACGGCCCCTACACGGACCAATCCGCCGATCACTACTCATCCGTCGTGTGTTCGGAGCGCGATCCTTGCGGCGATGGAGGCGAGTTGAGCGCCGCCCTACTCGTTCTCAGCATCCGCTGGGTGCAGCCCGCCTCACGCGGCCTTGGCATACCCGTGATGCGCCATCTTCTCGATGTTGTGCACCAGACAGAACAGTTTCCACTGCGAGTCGACCTTCTTCTAACCGCGCACCGTGAAGCGGTTCAGCTTCTTGTTGTACCGGATGTTGCCGAACACTGGCTCCACGGTCGCGAAGCGGCGCCCGGAGAGCGCTCGACCCTGGGGGCTGTCGATGCGTTCTCGCATCCTTTCGCCGTACGAGCTGAGGCGGCCTGGCGCAGTGCCGAGGAAGAACGCGACCTGACGGGTCTTGGTCGTCTCGGGCTTGCGGATGCACTTGGCGCGCAGCGGACAACCGACGCAATTGAACTCGGCGCCGCGAAAACGGATCACCCGCTTGCCGGACATGACCGTGTTGCGGCCGGTGCGCCACATCTTCTTTCCGGCCGGGCAGTGACAGGTCAGCGCGTCCGGATCGAAGGTGAACTCGGTGTACGAGAAAGTCGTGCGCGGCTTGGCCACGCCCGACTTGTCCGATAGCGGATCGGGCTTGGCCTTGTGCGTCGCCTGCGTGGCGAAGCGCTCGTCGCGCTTTCGCATGCCGTTGTCGGCGATCAGTGCATCGACGTCCATGTCGGCCAGTGCTTTCAGGTTGGCCTCGCTGCAGTAGCCGGCGTCGGCGGTAACGATCGATTCGTCGGTGAAAACGGCTTGATCGCCGTCACCACCGGGACCAGCAGCTCCTGTTCGCCTCCGGTCCCGTGCGCCTGCGCCTCGACGATGATCTGCGCTTTGGCATCAACGGCGGCGATGCCGGGGTAACCCTGGATGACACCGGCCGAGGTGGCCATCTTGGCGCTCTCGTTGTCGGTGCGATTGCTTTTACGCACCTTTCCGCCGGGGCCTTTGCGGCCGTCGGGGTTGCTTTCGAGCCAGCTGCGCAGTTCGGCCGCTTGGCGCTGGAGCTTCTCGATGCGCCCCGACAGAGCCATGAACGTGACGTGCTCGCGGGAGGAAAGTTCAGTACCTGGAGATCGTCACCGCACACGTCGACGCCGTCTGCGCAGCTATGCCGCGGCGATGCGCACCCGGTTCAGCGAACCGGACGCGCGGCTCGGCAACGCGCGGACGGCTGCAATG
>DASPMH010000778.1:0-2892 GCA_035627175.1 Terriglobales bacterium
TTCGCATCGCCGACATCGTCAAGCCCTGGCCGGCGAGTTACATCGACGCCAAGGTCACCGGCGGCGCCGGCGTGACGCTCGACGACGTCGTCTCGGGGCTCTACGGCAGTCTCTTGATGCACGTTCTCGTCGCCCTCGGCATGTTGTCCTAAAGCGAGCCGGGGCAATTGCGTCGCCAACAGGGTAGGCTGCGGCGTGCTCGAGTCGTACCGTTCGGATCTGTTCGTTCTGTTTCCCTTGGCGAGCGTCGCGGTCAGCGCGGTGTCGTTCCTGTTGTTCGCGCTGCCGTTGACCGCATTGGCGACGGCAGATCCGCAGTGGCTGCGGCGCTACAGGATCCAGCGCCACAAGCCGCGCTCCCAGGATTTGGTATGGCCGTCGCTGCGCTGCTGGTTAGTCAACAATGCCGCGATGCTTGCGGTGGTGCTGGCGGTCTGGCCGGTGCTGCAATTCTCAGCAGTGCACGCTGGGCCGCTGCCGAGCTGGTACGTGATCCTCGGGCAGCTGGTGTTCTTCATTTACGTCGACGACTTCCTCTACTACTGGGTGCATCGGGCGATGCACACGCAGTGGCTCTATAAGCGCATCCACGGCTGGCACCACCGCATCCTGACTCCGGTCGCCGTCACCGGGCACTACATGCATCCCTTCGAGTACGTGCTGACCGGCGGCCTGGCGCTGGTCGGTCCGCTGCTGCTCGGCTCGCACGTCGCCGTGCTCTGGCTGTGGTTCGCTTTTCGCCAGTGGGAGGCGGCGGAGGGTCACTGCGGCTACGATTTGCCGTGGACACCGACGCATTTCCTACCCGGTCACGACGGCGCCGTGCACCACGACGTCCATCACGAGCGGGTGCGCGGCAACTACGCCGGTTTTCTGCCGATCTGGGACGGCCGCTTGGCGACCTTCGCCCGCGGCTACGGCGAGGAGCTGCGCCGCCGGCGAGCTCGGAAAGCAGGAGTGACTTCGTAACAGCGTGGTCGCTGCCCCGGCGGCGCCGCCCTCTTTCACGTGCAAGGGCGGCGAGCTGGGCCTCGAGCAACATCCTTGAAGCGTCTGGCCGGGACATGATCGAATCCGCCCTGGTTGCAGGCGTTCGAAGTGTTGCCTGTCCCCTGTTCACCGGTTCGATCCACAATCCACACCCGCCCGCCGCTGCTCGCCATCCGGCGGATCTCGTGCTCCAAGAGAGAGATGATTCAGCGCGCCGCAATCCTCAGCACCGGTGACGAGCTGACCACCGGCCGTACCCTCGACACCAACGCCAACTACATCGCCGATAAGCTGGTCGGTCTCGGTCTCGAGGTCGCAGCGGTGATCGTCGTCGGCGATTTCCCCGATCGCATCGCCTGGGCGTGGCGCGAAACCATGCGCCAAGCGGACGTCGTGATCTCAACCGGGGGGTTGGGCCCGACCGCCGATGATCTGACCACGCAGACGGTCGGCGACGTCGTCGGCCGCCCGCTGCGCCTCGATCAGGAGGTCGCCGATCGCATCGGTAAGATGTTCGCGGCGATCGGCCGGCAGATGCCCGAGAACAATCTGCGCCAGGCGATGTTTCCCGAGGGCGCGGTGGTGATCCCCAATGGGCTCGGAACCGCCCCCGGCTATCGCTTGAGCATCGACGCGGCGGAGGAATGCGGCAGCAAGCATCTGGTCGTGCTGCCCGGTGTACCGCGCGAGATGAAGCCGATGCTCGAGCAGGAAGTGCTGCCGTGGCTGCAATCGCAACGCGGCAGCGACGACGTCTACGTCAGCCGTGTCTTCCAGACCTTCGGTATCAGCGAGTCCGCCCTCGATGAACAAGTCTCGCAGTGTCTGCGGGCGGACGAGTGTCGCATCGCCTTCCGAGCCGCCTTCCCGCAGGTCTCCGTGCGACTTACGGTGCAGGGCAAGCCGGACGAGGCGCCGGCGCGACTGGATCAGCTCAGCCAGCGCTTGCGCGATCACTTGGGTGAGGTGATCTACGGCGAAGGCGATACCTCGATGGAGGCCGAAGTCGGCGCGCTGCTGAAGGCGCGGGGCTGCACCCTCGCTCTCGCCGAATCCTGCACCGGCGGGCTGGTGGCCAACCGCCTGACCAATATCGCCGGAAGCTCGGCGTATCTGCGCGGCGGTGTGGTTGCCTACTCGAACGACGTCAAGCAGAGCCAACTGGGAGTCCGCCCCGAAACTTTGGCGGCCCATGGCGCGGTCAGCGAAGAGACCGCCGTCGAGATGGCGACCGCCGCGCGCAAGCTCCTCGGCGCGGATCTCGGTCTGGCGATCACCGGCATCGCCGGTCCCGACGGCGGCAGCGCGGAGAAGCCCGTCGGCACCGTCTGCTTCGCCCTCGCCAGCGCCGGCCGCACCTTCCACCGCCGCTACCAGCTGTGGGGCACGCGCGACTGGATCAAGCTGCTGTCGTCCCAGGTCGGCCTCGATTGGATACGCCGCTACCTGCTCGGCTTCGATCCCACCCAAGCCAACATCCTCCGAAAGTAGGTGTGCGCCCCCTTTCCCAACCTTTCCCAAAGGGGGCAGTGCCCGAAGGGCGCGGGGGATCTCGGCGAGACCTGGTCAGGCGATCGGCGGAAGCGATTCACGCCCAAGCCGTTGCACCAAGGCCGCGCCGCAACGGCAGCCCAACCGCTCGCCTGCAATATCGATTGAGACGAGGCCGCGAGCCCGTTAGCCTGCGGCGCCATGCTCTCGCGAAGTGCATTGCTGACGGTGTGGCTGGTGCACTTGCTCGCACCGCCGCCGAGTTTCGGACATGGCCAGCCTGCGCCGCTCGCTTTCTGGGGGAACTTTCGCGCCGATACTGCGCTCTGCCAGCGGGTGATCAGCCAGGCCACCGCGCTGTGCGGACGGCGCAGCGTCGCGGCCCATGCCAACTGTGGGATTGGTCAGGTC
>DASPMH010000779.1:0-3551 GCA_035627175.1 Terriglobales bacterium
CGCGGGTGCTCGCCGGTGAAGAAGACGTCGAGGCGCTGGTCGCTCGCGCCGAGCCGCCCCTGCGGCGGCGCCGCTACACACCGCGCGCCGCCAGCGAGGTCGAAATCGACAACGATCTCTCCGACCATTTCACCCTGCTCGACGTCTACTCCCAAGACCGGGTCGGCCTGCTGTTCACCATCGCCAACGCCCTCTACCATCTCGACCTGTCGATCCACCTGGCGAAGATCACCACCAACGTCGATCAGGTGCTCGACGTGTTCTATGTCACCGATGCCAGCGACAAAAAGATCGTCGATCCGGGCCGCCTCGACGAGATTCGCCGGGTGTTGCTCGACCGCCTGACCGACGAGCAACCGGCCGCCGCAGCGAGCGCATGAGCGGCGCAGCTCGCAGCGCGGCTCCCGCCGACGCGCTGGTCGACAGCTTTCTGGCTCACCTCGCCGTCGAGAAAGGCCTTGCCGCCAATACCTTGTCCGCCTACTCGCGCGATCTCGCCTCCTTTCTCGACCACTGCGACAAGCGCGGCACCGCCGCCGACTCGGCCGCGCCGGCCGACCTGTTGTCGTTTCTGGAGACGCTGCAGCGCCGCGGCCTGAGCCCGCGTTCGCGGGCGCGCATGCTCTCGGCGCTGCGCGGGTTCTACGGCTTTTTGGTGCGCGAGGGAGTGGTTCGCATCGACCCCAGCGCCGACGTGCGCTTCCCGCGCGTCGGCCAGCGTCTGCCGCGCGCGATCAGTCGCAGCGCGGTCGACGAGATGCTCAAGCTCGAGCCCGACAACCTTCTGGTCGAGCGCGATCTGGCAATGATCGAGTTGATGTACGCCACCGGACTGAGGGTGTCCGAGGCGGTCAACCTGCGCACCACCGCGGTCAACCTCGAGGCCGGGTTTCTGACGGTGATGGGCAAAGGCAGCAAGGAGCGCGCGGTGCCGATCGGCACCTACGCGCGCGATCGCCTGCTGCGCTACCTGAACGAGGTGCGGCCGGCGATTCTCAATGGCAAGGCGAGCAGCTCGTTGTTCGTCAGCCGCAGCGGTCGCGCCTTGTCACGCCGCGCCTTTGCGCTGCGCCTGCGCCGCGCCGTGCTGCGCGCCGGCATCGGCGGCAAGGTGACGCCGCACACGCTGCGCCATGCTTTCGCGACCCATCTCGTCGAAGGCGGTGCCGATCTGCGCGCCGTGCAGATGATGCTGGGCCACGCCGACATCGCCACTACCCAGATCTACACCCACGTCGCCAGCGAGCGCTTGCGCGATGTCCACCGCAAGTTTCACCCCCGTGGTTGAGCCGGCAGCGATGGCGGATCAACCGTCCTTGTTCCCGGCGGCCGAGCCGGTCGCGAGCGCCCTCAAGATCACTCCGATGCTCGAGCAGTATCTGCGGGTGAAGCAGGAGAATCCCGACGCGATCTTGTTTTTTCGACTCGGCGACTTCTACGAGATGTTCTTCGAGGATGCCGAGCAAGCCGCGGCGATTCTCGACATCGCCCTGACCAGCCGCAGCAAGAAGGACGACGTTCCGATCCCGATGTGCGGCGTGCCCCACCACGCCGTGCAGGGCTACATCCGCAAGCTCCTCGAAGCCGGGCGCAAAGTCGCCATTTGCGATCAGGTCCAGGACGCCGCCGAGGCCAAGGGTTTGGTCGACCGGGCTTTGGTGCGGGTGGTCACTCCCGGCACGGTGACCGAGGAGGAATGTCTCGATCCGCATGCGCCTAACTACCTGGTGGCGCTGCACCGCGATGACGATGGCATCGGCCTCTCGGCGATCGATCTGTCGACCGGCGAGGTGCGGCTGTCCGCCTTGTCCGATGCGGCGCTGTTGCCCGATGAGCTCGGCCGCCTCGGGCCGCGGGAAATCCTCGCTGCTGCGAGCGACACCGAATTGCACGATCTCTGCCGCGCCGCC
This sequence comes from Terriglobales bacterium, assembly GCA_035627175.1. Classification (GTDB taxonomy): domain Bacteria; phylum Desulfobacterota; class Binatia; order HRBIN30; family HRBIN30; genus DASPMH01. The sequence continues at coordinate 1,911 of DASPMH010000779.1, forward strand.
TTGCCGGAGGTGCTGATCAGCGGCGTACCATCCTCCCAGCTGGCGCCGGGGCTCGCGGCGGAATGGCTGCAACGCAGCGGCGCCGCCACCGATGGCAGTCTGCCGGCGACCGCGCTGGCGGCGTTGAGCGCATCGCTGTGGTACCTCGAGCGCACCCACCGCGCCGGCTTGTCGCACCTGCGCCCGCCGAGCTCCGCCGGCCGTGCCGACCGGCTCCATCTCGATCAGGCGACGCGGCGCAATCTCGAGTTGCTGGCGACCGGCCGGGGCGAGCGGCGCGGCTCGCTGCTGTGGGTGATCGACGAGACCCGCAGCCCGATGGGCGGGCGCTTGTTGCGCGACTGGCTGCTCAACCCGCTCGCCGACCTCGTCGCGATCGGGGCGCGCCTCGATGCGGTCGAGTACGCCCGCGAGCACCTCCATTGGCGCACTCAGGTATCGCAGGATCTCGGTGCGATCGGCGACCTCGAGCGCTTGAGCGGCCGTCTCGCCGCCGGCCGAGTGACGCCGCGCGACATTACCGGTTTGAAAGGGACCCTCGAGCGCGTCGCTCGGTTGAAGCAGGTGATTGCGCCGGTGTCGGTGACGGCGCTGCGGCGCTGCGGCGAGGCGCTCGACCCGATGCCGGAGATCGCCGCGCGCATCGGACGGACCTTGGCGGACGATGCGCCGCTGAGCGCGAGCCACGGCGAGGTGATCCGCGACGGCTGCGATGCCGTGGTCGACGAGCTGCGCCAGCTCTCGCGCAGCGGCAAGCAGTGGATCACCGAGCACGAAACACGCGAGCGCCAGCGCACCGGCATCAGCTCGCTCAAAGTCCGATACAATCGCGTCTTCGGCTACTACATCGAGATCACCAAGCCGAATCTGCACCTGGTGCCGGACGATTACCGGCGCAAGCAGACGACGGCGAGCTCCGAGCGATTCGTCACGCCCCAGCTCGCCGAGTACGAGAGCAAGATCGTCGGCGCGGAAGAGAAGCTACATGCGCTCGAGCTCCAGCTGTTCCAACAACTGGTCGGCGATATCGCCGCTGAGCAGGGACGCCTCAGCCGCACCGCTTCGGCGCTGGCGGAGGTCGATGTCTACTGCGGGCTCGCGGTCGCGGCCGAGAAGTATCGCTTCATTCGCCCGCACCTGACTCGCGAGCGCCGCCTGGCGATCCGCGAAGGCCGCCATCCCGTCGTCGAGCGCATCGCCGGACGCGCCGGCTTCGTACCCAATGACTGCGCTCTCGATCCGCTCGGCCCGCAGATCGTCACCATCACCGGACCGAACATGGCAGGGAAGTCGACGTTTCTGCGGCAGGTGGCGCAGATCGTCCTGCTGGCGCAGATGGGCAGCTTCGTGCCGGCGGCGGAAGCGGAGATCGGGCTGGTCGATCGGTTGTTCACCCGCGTCGGCGCCTCGGACAATCTCGCCGGCGGCGAGTCAACTTTCATGGTCGAGATGCGCGAGACCGCCGACATCCTCAATCATCTGACCGAGCGCAGCCTGGTGATTCTCGACGAGATCGGCCGCGGCACCAGCACCTTCGACGGCATCTCGATCGCCTGGGCGGTCGCCGAGTATCTGCATGCCTCGGCGGCACGGCCCCTGGTACTGTTTGCGACGCACTACCACGAACTGACCGATCTGGCG
>DASPMH010000780.1:0-5803 GCA_035627175.1 Terriglobales bacterium
GCCACCCCGAACGGACCTCAGCACCAACGGAACCCCCACCCCGTTCGGGCTGAGGAGCGGCCGCAGGCCGCGTCTCGAAGCCCAGGCCACCTCGCGGGCACTGCAGCCACGCCGCACCTTCGTCACCTCACGCCGAACGAAAATCCCTAGAAAAACTAGGGGCCACGCATCAATCCTTTCTAAATGCCCTTCTGGGTATACATCCTCCGCTGCGCGGACGGCTCGTACTACACCGGCCACACCGAGAATCTCGAGCATCGCATTGCGGAGCACCAGCTCGGACAGATCGAATGCTACACCTCTACGCGGTTACCGGTGGAATTGGTGTTCTCACAAGAAACAGCGACGCGCGCCGAGGCATTGCAAGCGGAGCTGCAGGTCAAAGGTTGGACCCGAAGAAAAAAGGAGGCGCTGATCCGAGGCGATTGGGCAGAGATATCTCGCCTAGCGCAGCGGACCCGACGCGGCTGATCCTGCTGAATGCGTCTCGAAGCGCAGGCAGCCCTGGGCCTTCGAGACAGCGCTGCGCGCCTCAGGCCGAACGAAGTTCTCAATCCTCCTGCACCCTTCCGCGGAGCGCCTTGACCTCGCCGCGCTGGCGCTTCTCCGCCACCAGCTTTTCCTTCGCGCGCTTGGAGCGCTTGCGCTTCTGGCGGCGCAGCTTGGCGATCCGGGCCTCTGCCTCGCTCTGCTTGCCGAGCAGCTCCGCCTCGAGCTTCTCGACCAACAGGCGCCGGGCATAGAAGCGGTTCATCGCCTGCGAGCGCTCCTGCTGGCACTTGATCATGGTGCCGCTCGGGCGATGCACCAGCACCACGCAGGTGGCGACTTTGTTGACGTTCTGCCCGCCGCTGCCGCTCGAGCGCACGAAGCTCTCGTCGAGATCCTCCTCACGGATGCCGAGGGCCTCCATCCGCTGGCGTAGCTCCGCTTCTTTTCCGGGAGAGACCGAGAACATCGCCGCTTACTTTTCTCCGATCTTCCAGATGCCGTCTTCGCGAACCATCAGTCGCTTCGCCAGAACGTCCGAGCTAGCCATGCCGTTCTCCAAGCGGCTTTTGATCAAGAGCGTCGCATGATCGCCGTCGACGGTCGCGTCGATCGCAATGCGCTCCGGTTGGGCGAGCTCCTGCTGCGCCAGCTGCCGCTCGCGATCGAAGATTCTTTGCATCGTTTCGTCGTCGGCGCGGCTGAAATTCGCGATGTTACGCTTGCTGCCGAACTGCTGTATCAAAGCTCGAAAGCAGGGCACATCGGAGCATCCGACCAGGGCGCGCTGGTGCTCGAGGAACAGCTCACGAAAGTCCTCCTCCGCTAGGGCAGCGCTAGGTGAGAGCGCTACGGCGAGCGCCAATGACAGGCAACGAACGTAACGCATGGTTCCTCCAGGTCGGCAGCTCGATAGTGCGGGGTTGAAGCTGCGGAGTCCAGCGCAATCGTGTACTTGTCGGCGAGTATGGAGGGCAAGCACCTGATCGGCATCGATCTCGGCGGCACCAAAATCGAAGGCGTCGTCCTCGATGCCGCCCGCCAGGTCGTGGTCCGCCGCCGCATCGCCACCGAACAGGCCGGCGGCTACGAGCACATCGTCGCTCGCATCGCGGCTCTCGTCGCCGAGCTGCGCCGCAGCGCCGGCGACCGTGTCGCCATCGGCATCGGCACGCCCGGCTCGGTCACCCGCGCCGGCACCATGAAAAATTGCAACACCACCTGCCTCAACGGCCGCGCCCTGCCGGAAGATCTCGCTGCCGCCATCGGCCTACCGGTGACGATCGAGAACGACGCCAATTGCTTCGCTCTCGCCGAGGCCGTCGCCGGCACAGGGCAGGGCGCCGCCATGGTCTTCGGGGTGATCCTCGGCACCGGCGTCGGCGGCGGCATCGTCTTTCGCGGCGAGCTGCTGCGCGGGCCGCAATCGCTGGCAGGCGAGTGGGGCCACCACTGCCTCGATCCCGCTGGGCCGCCTTGCTACTGCGGTCAACGCGGCTGTGCCGAGGTGTTTCTGTCGGGCCCGGCTTTGGCCGAAGCCTACGGTGAGCGGCTAGGAAGCTCGTCGGCGCGGGCGGAGGAAGTGATCGCGCTGGCGCGCGCCGGGGATCCGATCGCGGCTGGAGTCGTCGGCGGTTACCTGCAACGGTTCGGCAGGGCGCTCGCCAATGTCATCGACATCCTCGACCCGGACACGATCGTCATCGGCGGCGGCTTATCCAATCTCGATGAGCTCTATCAGGAGGGGCGGGCGCAAGTGGCGCGCTGCATCTTCAACGACGAACTGCGCACCCCGATCGTGCGCCACCAGCTGGGTGACTCGGCGGGGGTGATCGGTGCGGCCATGGTCGCGGCGCAACGCCGCGAACCTTAGCGGCGGGTCAGACGGCGGCGAGAACCGGGGCAATCACCGTCGTCGCGTTTTGCCAGAGCTGGAGGATCGGACCATCGATGATCATGGCGATCATCACAGTGCCGGCAGCGATCACGCTGAGCGCGATCCCGTACTCAGCCATGTCTTGGCCACGGGTGTCTCGGATCAAAGTGGCGATCGAACTCATGGGCAAACCCTCCGTTGCCGACTGAGATAGGGGCGGCGTACAGGTTTTGCCAGACAAAAAAACAGCATGAATTCAAATAATTAGAGTGCGCAGGCAACATGGCAGGGCGCACAGGAGAGCCGCGCGCCGCGGTAGCTCCACGGCATGGCTCCAAGCGCGAATCAACTTTGAAAGAAAGAGTGGAGCCGAGGAGGGTCGAACTCCCGACCTCTAGAGTGCGATTCTAGCGCTCTCCCAACTGAGCTACGGCCCCACGTGTTTGGATGGACGTCAGAACGACGATGCCCACGTCGATACACGACCCGCGCCCGCCTCGCAAGCCGCAGTCGGTGTGCGCCCCGCTTCCTCGGCGGCCCTTGTGTCGGGCGAGGGCGAGACGGTAACTAGGGCGCTATGGCCAACCCCGACATCGAATCCCTGTTGCGCGAGAAGCGGGTCTTCGAACCGCCGGCGCAATTCGCCGGCGAAGCTTTGATCGACGCGGAGCGCTACGCCGCCTTGAGCGAACACGCCGAACGGGACCCGGATGGTTTTTGGGCTCAAATCGCCCAGGAGCTGCATTGGTTCACGCCTTGGCAAACGGTCCTCGAATGGAAGGCACCGTTCGCCAAGTGGTTCGTCGGTGCGACCACCAATCTCTCCTACAATTGTCTCGATCGCCACCTGAACACGGCGCGCCGCAACAAAGCGGCGCTGATCTGGGAAGGGGAGCCCGGCGAGTCGGTGGTGCTGACCTATTTCGAGCTGCATCGCCAGGTGTGCAAGTTCGCCAACGTCCTCAAGCAGCTCGGCGTCCGTAAGGGCGATCGCGTCGGCATCTACTTGCCGATGATTCCCGAGGCGGCGATCGCGATGCTCGCCTGCGCTCGCATCGGCGCGACCCACAGCGTCGTCTTCGGCGGCTTCAGTGCCGATGCGCTGCGTGATCGGATGAACGACGCTCAGGCGAAGGTCCTTGTCACCGCCGACGGCGGCTACCGTCGCGGTGGAGTCGTTCCCCTCAAGACCAACGTCGACGCCTCCCTCGCCGGCACTCCATCGATCGAAAAAGTCGTCGTCGTCCGCCGCACCGGCGAGACCGTGCCGATGCAGAGCGGCCGCGACCAGTGGTGGCACGAGTTGATGGAGAGCGCCGAGGAGATTTGCCCCGCCGAGCCGGTCGACGCCGAGCAGCCGCTCTTCATCCTCTACACCAGTGGCACCACCGGCAAGCCCAAGGGCGTGGTGCACACCACCGGCGGCTTCATGGTGCACACCTATTTCACCAGCAAGTGGGTCTTCGATCTCAAGGAGTCCGACACCTACTGGTGCACCGCCGATGTCGGCTGGGTGACCGGCCACAGCTACGTGATCTACGGCATCCTCGCCAACGGCGCGACCAGCGTCATGTACGAGGGCGCGCCCAATTTCCCCGAGCCCGATCGCTTGTGGCGGATGATCGACAAGTACGGCGTCACCATCTTCTACACCGCGCCGACTGCGATCCGCAGCTTCATGAAATGGGGCGACCACTACGTCGCCCGCCACCGTCTCGACAGCCTGCGCCTGCTCGGTACTGTCGGCGAGCCGATCAATCCCGAGGCGTGGATGTGGTACCGCCAGCAGATCGGCAAGGATCGCTGCCCGATCGTCGATACCTGGTGGCAAACCGAGACCGGCGGCATCCTGATCTCGCCGCTGCCTGGCGTCACTGCGACCAAGCCGGGATCGGCGACCAAACCGCTTCCGGGGATCGTCGCCGACGTCGTCGGCAAGGACGGCAAGTCGGTCGAAGCCAATCAAGGCGGCTTCCTGGTGATCCGCCGGCCCTGGCCCGGCATGATGCGGACGATCTATGGCGATCCCGACCGCTACGTGCAGCAGTACTGGAGCCAGATGCCGGGACTGTACTTCACCGGCGACGGCGCCCGCCGCGACGAGGACGGCTACTTCTGGGTGATGGGTCGCATCGATGACGTGGTCAACGTTTCCGGTCACCGTCTCGGCACCGCTGAGGTCGAGAGCGCCCTGGTCGGTCACCTCGCCGTTGCCGAGGCCGCAGTCGTCGGTCGTCCCGACGAGATCAAAGGGCAGGCGCTGACCGCCTTCGTCACCTTGCGCGCCGGGCGCGAGGGCGACGACGGCCTGCGCAAGGAGCTGCAAACCCACGTCGGTAAGGAGATCGGTCCGTTCGCTCGTCCCGACGAGATCCGCTTCACCGACGCCTTGCCGAAAACCCGCAGCGGCAAGATCATGCGCCGCCTGCTGCGCGACATCGCCTGCGGCAGCCAGACCATCGGCGACACCACCACACTCGAGGATCTCTCGGTGCTAGCCAAGCTCCGCGAGGACGAGGAATAAGAAGGCCTTGGGGGCCTGCCCGTGACCTGAGGCATACCTGAATGCGCTTCCATAATACCCTGACCGGCCGGGTCGAAGAGTTCGTGCCGCTCGTCCCCGGCAAGGCCGGCGTCTACATCTGCGGTGTCACCGTCTACGACCGCTCCCACATCGGACACGCCCGCGCCCTGGTCACCTTCGACATCCTCTACCGCTACTTGCGCTTCTCCGGCTACGACGTGACCCTGGTGCGCAACTTCACCGACGTCGACGACAAGATCATCGCTCGCGCCCAGCAAGCCGGCATCTCGACCAATGACCTGGTTGCCGCCAACATCCGCGCCTTCGCCGAGGACGTGCAAGCCCTCGGCTGCTATCCGCCGACGATCGAGCCGCGCGCCACCGAGCACATCCCGGAAATGATCGTCCTGATCGAAGAGCTGATCGCCAAGGGCCTGGCGTATCCGGCGCACGGCGACGTCTACTTCGCCGTCGACAAGTATCCGGGCTACGGCAAACTCTCCAAGCGCAAGCTCGACGACATGCAGGCAGGCGCGCGCATCGATGTCGACGAGCGCAAGCATCATCCGATGGACTTCGCCTTGTGGAAGGCGAGCAAACCAGGCGAGCCGGAGTGGCAGAGCCCTTGGGGCCTCGGCCGGCCGGGCTGGCACATCGAATGTTCGGCGATGGCCTCGCGCTATCTCGGCCAGCCGTTCGACATCCACGGCGGCGGCACCGATCTGATCTTTCCGCATCACGAGAACGAGATCGCCCAATCCGAGGGATCCAAGGGCTGCGCTTTCGCGCGCTACTGGCTGCACAACGGCATGGTGACCATCGACAAGGAGAAGATGTCGAAGTCGCTCGGCAACTTCACCACCGTCGCCGAAGCGGTCAAGCAGGTCGGCGGCGAGGCGGTGCGTCACTTCGTC
>DASPMH010000781.1:0-12173 GCA_035627175.1 Terriglobales bacterium
TTCAGAAATTTGCTGCCGCTAGCTGCTGGTAGCAGCTGGAAATCACCCGCGCCTGCGGCGCTGCCTCCTTTGCGAAAGGGGGCGAACACCTGGGGGCAGAGGCAGCGCCGCAGGCGCGGGGGATTTCAAGACGACCACTTATCACGCAACCTCACCCAAACAAGCAGCCCTAATGTGCGGCCCGCGCCAGCCCAGGCCCGAGACGGCGGTTCTGCGGCAGGAAATCCTCCGCGACCTCGGGCGACGAATACTCGTACGGACCGCGGTAGACCGTCGGCTGCTCGAGGAAGTTGCCGTGCGGCGGCGGCGTCGGCGCGACCCACTCGAGGGTGTTGGCCTCCCAGGGGTTGTCGCTCGCCTTCTCGCCCCAGAACATCGAGTAGAAGAAATTGATGATGCCGGGGATCTGCGCCAGACCGAGCAGCAGCGCGCTGATGGTGATGAATTCGTTGATCGGCTGGAGCGGCTGGAGGAACTCGTACTTCATCGGATTGGCGATGCGCCGCATGTGACCGCCGACGCCGAGAATGTGCATCGGGAAGAAGGTCGCATTCATGAAAATGATCGTGCCCCAGAAGTGCAGCTTGCCGAGCGTCTCGTTCATCATCCGGCCAAACATCTTCGGGTACCAGTAGTAGATGCCGGCGAAGATGCCGAGGACGCTGCCGCCGAAGACGACGTAATGAATGTGGGCGACGATGAAGTAGGTGTCGTGAATGAAGATGTCGACGGGTGTCGACGCCATGTAGATGCCGCTCAGACCGCCGATGACGAACATGCCGACGAAGCCGATGGCGAACAGCATCGGCGTGGTGAAGCGGATGTTGCCGCCCCACAGCGTGCCGAGCCAGTTGAAGGTTTTGATCGCCGACGGCACCGCGATCACCATCGTGGTGATCATGAACGTCGTGCCCAGGGTCGGGTTCATACCGCTCTGGAACATGTGGTGGCCCCAGACGATCCAGCTGAGAAAGGCGATCGACATCATCGAGAATGCCATGGCGCGGTAGCCGAAGATCGGCTTGCGCGCGAAGGTCGAGAGGACGTCGGAAGCGATGCCCATCGGCGGCAGGATCAGGATGTAGACCTCGGGATGGCCGAAGAACCAGAACAGGTGCTGCCACAACAACGGCTCACCGCCGTTGGCGGCGTTGAAGAACGACGTGCCCGCCATGCGATCGAGCAGCAGCATGCCGATCGCCGCCGACAGTACCGGCAGCGCCAGCAACAACAGGATCGCGACGATGAACAGCGCCCAGATGGTCAGCGGCAGGCGGAACCAGGTCATCCCCGGCGCGCGCATGTTGACGATGGTGGTGATGTAATTGACCGAACCCATCAGCGACGAGACACCGAGCACCAGGATGCTGATGCCCCACAGGTGCTGTCCCCAGCCGACGCCGCTCAGGATAGGGTCCGACGAGAGCGGCGCATACGAGGTCCAGCCGCCGGCGGCATGCCCTCCTTCGACGAAGAAGCCGGCGAGCATGATGATGCCGGCGGCGAAGGAGACCCAGAACGACAGCATGTTCAGCAGCGGGAAGGCCATGTCGCGGGTGCCGATCATCAGCGGGATCAGGTAATTGCCGAAGCAGCCGACCAGGATCGGCATTGCCGCGAAGAAGATCATGATGGTGGCGTGCATGGTGAACAGGGCGTTGTAGAACGCCGGGTTCATGTGCCCCTCGTACATGAAGGGCTCGGGGATCCAGCCGGTGAAGGGCACGACGTTGTCGGTGTCGCCGGTGTTGTAGGCGATCTCCCAGCGCACCATGAAGGCGAGCAGGGCGCCGATGACGATGAAGAAAAGCCCCTGCGCCAGGAACTGTTTGGCGATCATCTTGTGATCGAGTGAGAACAGGTAGGTGCGTACGAAGCCGAGATCCTCGTGATGCCCGTGCTCGTGGTGAACGGTTGCGCTTGCGGTGCTCATCGCTCTCTCCCTCAGCTGCGCCCCCCCCTCAGGAGGGCCACTGCTCCTTCACCCACTTCTCGTAATCCTCGGTCTCGTGCACGATCAGCTTGCCGTTCATGCCCGAGTGACCGAAGCCGCACAGCTCGGCGCAGGGCATCTCGTACTCGCCCGCCTTGGTCGCTTCGAACCACACCGTGATCTCGCGTCCGGGAAGCGCGTCCTGCTTCAGCCGCAGCTGCGGCACGAACAAGCTGTGGATCACTTCCTTGGCGCGCAGCTTGATGTGCACCACCTTGTTGACCGGGACGTGGAGCTCGTCGAACGCCTCTTTATTGTCGGCTTCGCTATCGAAGTTGCCGTCCGGTCCGGCATACTGGACGATCCAATTGAACTGCCGCCCGGTGACCCGCACGGTGACGTCCGCCGGCGGCTGGGTCAGCTTGATCGCTTCCCACTGCGACTTGCTCATGAAGCCGAGGGCTATCAGCAGCACCGCCGGCGCGATCGTCCAGGCGATCTCCATCGTCGAGTTGCCGTGGGTGTAGACGGCTCGCCGCCCCGGCCGCGCCCGGAACATGATGACGAAGGCAATCAACAGGGCGAACACCACCGCGAAGGTGATGCCGGTGACATAGTAGATGAGGTGGAACATCCAATCGATGTTCTCACCGTAGGTGGAGACATTCTCCGGAAGCCGCTGCAGCATCGTTTTCCCCGCTCTAGAACGTAAAAGGCGCGAGCCGGCGGTGGTGCTTCATACCGACTCGCGCCTGGATCCCCATTCCGGCTGTCGCTTACTTCGCAGCGAGAGTGAAATCGGCCTTGGCGTCGCCGCCGCCGGCGACGGTCACCTTCTGGGTCTGCTCGCCGAGCTTCTCGTGCCAGACCTTGAGCTCGTAATCGCCCGGCGGCACGTCGGTCAGCTTGAAGTTGCCGCTGTCGTCGGTCACCGCGTAGTACGGATGATCGGTGACCACGATCCAGCCCTGCATCCAGCCGTGCGCGTCGCAGGTCACCCGGATGGTCTCCGGCTCCTTGAAGGTCTCGCCCATCACCTTCTTGAATTTCGGCTGGGCGCGATTGATCGGCGTGTTTTTGCTGCTGTAGGTGTGGATGTTGTGCAGGATGCCGTCGGAGTTCTTGATCTGGATCTCCGCGCCTGCCGGCGCGGTCATCACGTGCGGAATGTAGACGCAGCCCTTCTGGTCGAGCTCCGGCTTGGCAGCGGTGTCGTGGGCCTTGCCCTTGGTGATGTTGGTGATCGAGACCACCGCGTTCTTGAGTGCGCCGTCGCTGCCGACCACCAGGCTCTCGTCGAGAATCTTGTGCTGGCCGCACACTTCCTTGTCTTTGGTCGCATCGAGAGACTTGGGCGCGGGCGCGGTGCCGTTAAACTTGACCGTGCCGCTGATCGAGCCTCCGCCGCTGACCGCGCCGCCCTGATAGGCCGCCAAGGCGAGCGAGCTGGAGAGGGTTAGGGCCGTCGCCACGGCGGCGGTCCCGAAAAAGCGCTTCGACATGAGCTCCTCCTTTTAAATCCTACATCGCCGCTTCGCCGGTGCCGCCTGCTGCGGGCGCCGGCTCTTCGGCATTGGTTCCATCCGCCTTGACGCCGCGCTGCGCCAGGATCTGGTCGACGCGGTGCAATACCATCAGATAGTCGCGGATCGCTTCGATCTGCTTCTCGTTGTCGCCGCCGAGCACGTCGTCGGGCCCGCCGGCAGCTTGGCCTTCCTCGGTCTCCTCGTAGAACGAAGGCATCTTGGTGCCCGGTTGGATCTTCTGCGGGTTGTGGATCCAGTCGATGATCCAATCGGGATTGAGACGCTCGTGCGCCATCGCCAGATCCGGAGCCCAACCATCCATCGGCCCTTCCGGCGCTTTGTCGCCCTGCTGGTGGCAGGAGAAACAGGAGAAGTAGTCCGGCGACACCAAGGTCTGCGCCGCCTGCAGGTGCTCGGTCGGGATGCTCTGCTCGTCGACGTGGACATAGGGATTTTCCAACCCGGCCAGGGCGCCGAAGTAATCGACCACCTGCCGCGTCTCCTGATCGCTCAAATGGAACGTCGGCATGCGCAGCTTGAGCCACGGCCGCAGCGTGTACGGCGCCTTGACGAACTTGAAGAACCAGTCCGGCTGCACCTTGGCGCCTTCACCGTCGAGGATTGGCGGCGCAAAGGTCGGGTTCTCGGTGTACAGCGCGCGGATCGCGCCGCCTTTGCCTTCGATGACGTGGCAGCCGGCGCAGTTGTAGCGCGCCACCACCCGCCCGCCTTCGATCTCGCGCTGCGCCTGGATGCCGATGTCAGCGCGGTACGGCTTGGCCGGTTTGTCGGCGCGGCGGCTGCGCAGGAAATGCCGCAGCGCGACGATGTCTTCCTTCTCCAGGGCAAAGTTCGGCATCACCTGCTCGATGCGCTCGGTGGCGTAGATGCGCGGCGATCGTATCTTATGGAATGTCCAATCTTCCCAGTTGTGGGGGATGTCGGTGCGATCGCCGAAGAACAGCTCGGTCAGCGGCTTGGAGGCGAAGGTAGTCAGCTCGACGCCGATGCGGGTTTCCTTCTCCATGCCGGTGACGTTGTGGCAGCCGGCGCAACCGAACTTGCGCACCAGCTTCTCGCCCTGCCCGACCAGCTCGGCGTTGGCCAGCCGCGCCGCGACCTGCTCGTCCGGCTTCGGTGCGCCGAGGGTCAGCAGGAACGAGGTGATCGCCGTCGCCTCCTCGTCGCTCAGGCGCAGGCTCGGCATGCGCGCGTCGGGCGAGAACATGCGCGGGTTCTTGATCCAGTGATAGATCCACTGGCCGTGGGTCTTCTCGGCGATGTTGCTGAGGTTCGGGGCGATGTCCTTGTTCTGGCCGAGACGCGCCGGCGACTGGCCTTCTTCGAAACCGTGGCAGCCACGGCAGCCGATCGAGTCGACCAGCTCCTTGCCCTGCGCCACTAGAGCGCTGTTGTTGGCATCGACCCCCGCCGGCAGCGGCCGCTCGGCGAGCCACTGCTCGCCGCTCTCTTTGGTCGTCGCCAGCAGGAAGGCGGCGATCGCCTCGCCTTGCTCGGGCGTGAACAAGAAGTTCGGCATGCGCGTGTTCGGCCGGTACTGGTGCGGATTGCTGACCCAACGCGTCAGCCATGCCGGCTCGACCTTGGCGGCGATGCGGGTCAGGTTCGGACCGACCTTCGCGAGAGTCTCGTAGCCCTGCACCAGATGGCAGTTGTGGCAGCCGAGCTCTTCGAAGAGGGTCTCGCCGTGGGCGATCGCGTCCGCTCCTTCGAGGAACTTGACGTTGGAGTGACAGCCGATGCAGGTCGATTGCAGCTTGTCGCCCTTGAGCAGCGGGTCGTTCCAGAACTTCACCTCGCCGTGGGCTTGCTCGACGCTGTTGACCGCCGCGCCCTGGCCGCCGTGACAAGGAGTGCAGCCGAACTGATCGGTAGGATGCTCACCGAGCAGCACGGCGCGATTGGGGTGGGTCTTGTACGGATTGGGCTCGTCTTCGAAACCGGGCTTGTCGATGCCGGCGTGGCAGGAGGTGCAGCGGTCGACGCGCGCCACCGGCTGGTCGTAGTTGTTGCGGTCGAACTCGAGCAGCACCACCTGGCGGATGCCGGGCACCGGCGGCAGCTCCATGCCGGCGACGGTCAAGGTATTCTCGGTCAGGCGCTGCTCGAGGCGAGTGACGTTGCCGATCATCTCTTCGTGCTTGGCCTCGAGGTTGGTGATCTCCGACTGGATCTCACCGATCTCCGCCTTGATCTGGGCGATGCGCGCCTTGGTGTCGTCGAAGCCCTGCTGCAGCTGGTTCTTGCGCTCTTCGAGCTCGGCGATCTCGTGCTTGTGCTCTTCGGTAGGATGCTTCTGGTGCAGGGCGTGCTCGTACTCGTACCAGGCCTGCTCGAGCCGGCTCTTCTGAATGCGCAGCTCGATGTCGAAATCGTTGTGCGCGCCGGTAACCTTGGCGAGCTCTTCCTCGAGCTGCTGTACGCGGCGGCTCTGCTCGCCGTTCTCGAAGTTGGCGCGCGCCGCGGTCAGATCCTTCTGCAGCTGCTGGTAAGTCGGATCCTGCTCGAGTCTCGCCTTCTCAGCGGCGATCTCGGCGCGCAGCTTGTCCTGCTGGCGCGACGAAAAGGTCGCCTGGTGGGCTATCCAGGGGCGGCGCTTGATGTTGTCGTCGTACAGCGACCAGATCGCGCCGGCGAGCAGGAACGCCACCGCAAACAGAAACACTACGCTGTAAGAGCGCTTCTCGTAGTCCGTGCTCAGATCTTTGCGTGCCACAACCCTACCCTCACACCGACGCCCGCCGCTCGAGCAGCCGGCCGAGATAGAAGACCCCGGCGCCGAGCGTCATCATCATCAACTCCTGCCCGAGCGCATCCGGCTCGCGCAGGCCGATCACCAGCGCATAGGTCACCTGCACCAAGCCGATCGCCTGGATGAGCTTGCCGAGGTAGAACAGCGCCGACACCGTCTCTGCCATTCGCCGCCGGATCTAGATGTTGATCCAAGGCGTCACCAGCACGTACTTCACGTTGAACGCCAGCCGCAGGATCATCTTGACGAAGATGCCGAGCATGTTGAGGAACAGGAACGAGGTCAGCACGAAGCGCGGCATACCCCAGCGCTGCATGAACTGCCGCCCCTTGAGCCAGATCACCCAGGCGTACATCGCCGCGGTGCCGGCGGCGAAGTAACCGACCACCAACACCAGACCGAACAGCGAGGCCACCAGCGGGTCGCGGATGCCGACCAGGTAGGGCAGATCGACGTTGGTCATCGCCTCGACCTTGTGGACGTCCCAGATCTCCCACGGCCAGAACCAGTTCCAGCCCGGCCCGCGCAGCAGTGTACCGATGACGATCAGCGACACCCACAGCACGTGGAAGCCGAAGAAGAACGTCATCAGCTCGATCTTGCGCTCTTTGAAGGTGTAGTAGCCGTTCCCTTTCGGATTGATGTCGATGTAGGGGATGACCATCAGCCCGAGGATGATGAAGCTCGGCGCGACCACGCCGGCGTGCCAGGGGTCGAAGTAGACCAGCATCTCCTGCAGCCCGAGGAAGTACCACGGCGCCTTGGAGGGGTTCGGGGTGCGGGCGGGATTGGCGGGTTCTTCCAGCGGTGCGTCGACGACCAGCGACCACACCAGCAGCAGGATCAGGGTGAACAGGGCGCAGAGGAACTCGGCGCGCACCAGGTGCGGCCAGGTGTGAACCTTGTCGTCGCCCGGTCCGGTCGCCTTCTTGAGCGAAACCTCGGCACGGCGCGGCGCCGGCACATCGCTGGTCTTCGAGCTAATCATTGTCGCTCCCGATCTTCTGCGGCGCCGCCAGCCAATAGAGCAACCACAGGAACAAAACGAACAGGATCGGCAACACCAGCACCCGCATCAGTTCCTCCTAACCCAGGTGTGCACCCCCAACGCCGTAGCGGCGGCTCTCCGAGCCGCCCAGGTGCGCCGCGGCCGGTGCGCTCGCAGAGCGCACGCTACAGCGGAATGGCGCGGATGGTACATCGGGATGGCCAAGCTCACACCGGTGGGCCCGAGAAGCCGTCGCGGCGGATGCGCCAGAAGTGGACGGCGAGAAAGAGACTGGTGACCAACGGAATGAAGATGCAGTGCAGGATGTAGAAGCGCAGCAGCGTGTGCGGGCCGATCTCGCCGCCGCCGAAGAGGAAGGCGCGGGCATCGTACTGGGCATTGACCCCGACCAGCTCGGCAAACGGCCCCTCGTGGCCGAGCAACGGCGTCGCCCGACCCATGTTCGATCCGACCGTCACCGCCCAGATCGCCAGCTGATCCCACGGCAACAGATAGCCGGTGAAGCTCAACAGCAGCGTCAATACCAGCAGAATCACCCCGACGACCCAGTTGAACTCGCGCGGCGGCTTGTACGAGCCGGTCAAGAACACCCGAAACATGTGCAGCCACACCGCGATCACCATGCCGTGCGCCGCCCAGCGGTGCATGTTCCGCATCAACATGCCGAAGGGCATGTCGAACTCGAGATACTTCATGTCGGCGTAGGCATATTCCGGCGTCGGCCGGTAGTAGAACATCAGGTAGACGCCGGTGACCACCGTCACCAGAAACATCAGGAAGGTGATTCCGCCCATGCACCAGGTGAAGCGCATCCGGGTCGCGTGCTTGCGCACCTTCGACGGATGGAGGTGCAGCCAGACATTGCCGGACACCATCAGGATGCGATTGCGCGGCGTGTCCTCGTAGCCGTGCCGAAAGATCGACTGCCAGACCTGCGACTCCATGATCTGGCGCTTGACGTCATCGAACATGCTCATAACCAGTTTCCCGCCCGTGCTGCCCGCGCCCTACACCTTGAGGAAGGCCCCGGGCTTGTCCCACGTCCCGTAGCGATACTGCACCGCGACATCGACCAGCAGCTGGCCGTCGTCGGCGAGCGTGATGCGCACCCGATCCATCGGCCGCGGCGCCGGCCCCTCGAAATTGACGCCGTCCTTGTAATAGCCGCTGCCGTGGCAGGGGCACTTGAACTTGGCCTCGGTCGCCAGCCACAACGGCGTGCAGCCGAGATGCGTACACTTGGCGTAGATGCCGTAGAAGCCGTCCTGGTCGCGGACGATCCACACCCGGTAGGCGGTCTTGTACTTCTCGCTGACCTCGCCGACGGCATAGTCGCCAGGCAAGCCCGCCTTGAAAGTCGTCGGTGGCGTGAACAGCACCCGCGGGAAAGCCGAGCGCACCGCGGCCAGCAGGGTGATGCCGGAGAATACGCCGAAGCCCGCCCAGCTGAGCCGTCCGAGAAAATCGCGGCGCGACCACAACCCGCCCAGACGGGCTCGCTCGCGCTCGCGCTTGACCCGCTCCAAGCTCTGCTCGGCCCGCCGCCGCGCCTCGAGCGCGACGATCTCCTCCGGACTCTGCTCTTTCTCCTTCTTAGCCATCTTCCTGGAGAGCCTCCTACGACCGAACCAGCAGGGTCACCAAGACGCCCCAGAGGAACATCACCCCCGCCCCGAGCAGCAGCGCGATCCCGACCGGTGGGAACAGAAAGACCAACAGCCCACCCATCAGCCCGAGTGGAATTGCCATAGCGAAAGGATTGAACGACCGCGGCGCGCCCGCCGCCATCGCAGCGGCGGCCGGCGGAGCGGCGACGAGGACTTGATCGCGCACCGCAGTGACGGCGATTTCCCGCAGAATTTCCCGCTCTTCCGGTCGCTCTGCATTGATCAGCTCCGCGATCTGACGCGCCAATGCGAGAACCTGTCGCTCCAGCACCAACTCGCCCTCGTCCGGCCCAAATGCTGGCGGCACGCGGTCCGGCACGCGTTCACTTCCTATCCGTCTGGATTTTTAAGTCGGCCACTCTCTCGCACGCACTACACACTGTCGTCAACAGCCGCTACCGCAGCGCGCGAGCGACTAATTCTAATGCGAGGGCAGCAAAGGCCTTATCCCTGCACCGGCGGGAGGGCGACCTCGAGCTCGCGGTCGCCGCGGCGAATGTGCAGGCGGCTGCCGTCTCGGGCCGAGAGATTTTCGAGAGCGCGGCGAAAGTCATCGACAGAACGAACGGCGCTCTGATCGACGCCGACGATGATGTCGCCGCGGGCGAGTCCGTGCGGCGCGCCGGCACCGATCGCGGTGACGATCACCCCGCGGGTGTGTGGCAGGGCGAAGTGCGCGGCGAGCTCCTCGGTCAATCCCTGCACCGAAATGCCGCGCACCTCACTGCTGCGGGTGCTGTCCGCCGGCCGGATGTTGCCGGTCGGAATGGCAGCGTCGCCTTCCATCAATACCGCGGCGACGTAGATAGGTCGCTGAAAACGCATCGCCAGCGCAATCGCGTCGCTCGGCCGCGAGTCCATGGCGATGACCTTGCCGCCGCTGCGGAAGTGGATGCGGGCGTAGTAGGTGCTCTGCTCGAGGGCGGCGATCTCGACGCGCTCGAGATGCACCCCGACCTGATCGAGCGTCGACTTGAACAGATCGTGGGTCAGCGGCCGCGGCGGCTGAATGCCCTCGAGCTGCAGGGCGATGGCGCGGGCCTCCTCGGCGCCGATCCAGATCGGCAAAGCGACGCTGTGAGCCCGATCTTCGAGCACCACCACCGGCGCACGCGAAGTGACGTCGAAGCCGACACTGCGAACCTCGACCTGCACTGCCGTCGGCTGCGGTTCCCCAGCGCAACCAGAGGCCACAAAAAAAATTGCCCCAAGGACCAAGCGCGAGCCCATGCGACGACTCTAGGCCCGTCTCCGCCTCCGGGGCAATGCGGGGGGCCTGAGCAGTTCCGCCAACGGGGGAGGTTAAGGAGGGGGCGCCGGCGACTGCAACACCCGCTCCCGCGAACGCTTGCCCCGCCCCGCCACCTCGCTGACCACCACCAGCCCGCGCGCCGCGTTGATCTTGAGCGCGTTGTCGATCGTCGCTGCCGAATTGCCCTCCGGCTTGCGCGCCTCACCCAGCAGCAGCGCGGCCTGATAGCGCTGCTGCACCCGCTCGCGCCACTGCCGCTCGCGCATGCCCTCCGCCGGCAGCTCGGCGAGCGAGCGCTCGACCACGGCGTAAGCTTCGCGGAAATTGTCGAGCACCGGCGCCAGCGCCTGCACCAGCGCATGCTCGCGACGCAGCTGCAGCTGCCCGTTCGCCGACACCGCACCCGCCTGCCGCAAGCGCAGCAGCGTCGCCCCGATCTCTTCCGAGAGATTCTCCGGTACCGCCGGAAATTCCAAGCGGAAGAGATCGAGCCACTGCCGCACCTCGGGCTCGAGCTCGTCCTCGCTGCGGCCGGCGCCGATCGCACGCACCAGCAGCGACGGCACCAAAAAGAAGTGCAGCGCGGTGTTCTTGTAGAAATCGAGGATCAGCCGCTTGCTCGGCGGCACCTGGACGATGTCGTCGGCACCGCCGATCCGACTGACCAAGCCGGCCGCACCGAGGAACTCGCAACTGTTGCGGAAATCCCCGCTCGCCAGCGCTGATCGCAACGAAGCGGTCAGCAGAATCTGCCGCGCTTCGAGATCGCGGCCGAGGGCGGTGCAGCGGGCGACGAAGTCGTCGTAGCGCAGCGCGCCCTGCTCCGAGCCGAGCAGCACCGTCGCGGCGACCGAGGTCGCACCGGCGACGGTAACGTTGTTGACCTCGCGCAGAATGCGCAGGGCGAGGGCGCTGACCAGCTCGCGCTTCTCCTGCTCGACGCTGTCGGCGATCGCGCCCGCGGTGGTGCCGGCGAGCTGCAGCCGCTCGCGCTGATCGCCGAGCACGGCGCGCAGCGAGATCGGCTCGGCGAAGGAGACGTAGACCGAGCCGTAGTACTGGCGCAGCAGCGAGCGCGCCTTGAGCAGCCCGCCGAGCGACTCCTTCTCCTTCTCCGCCCCCTGCAGCTCGCGCTCGTAGGCACGCTCCTCGACGACTCGCCCGTAGTGGATCGATACCGGCACGAAGTAGAGATCGCGCCGCGCCCCAGAGAGATAGGCGCTGACCAGCGCCGACAGCATGCCGAGCTTGGGCGAGAGCATCTTGCCGGTGCGGCTGCGGCCGCCCTCGATGAAGAACTCCTGGGTGTACCCTTCGCGAATCAGGAAGGTCAGATAGTTGCGGAACACCACCTTGTAGAGCTCGTCACCGGCGAAGCTGCGGCGGATGAAGTAGGCGCCGGCGCCGCGGAACAGCGGTCCGAGCGGCCAGAACGAGAGGTTGATGCCGGCGGCGATGTGCGGCGGGCTGAGGTACTGCTGGTGAAAGAGGTACGACAGGATCAGATAGTCGAAGTGGCTGCGGTGGCAGGGCACCAGCACGATCGGATGGCGGCGGGCATGCTCGACGACCCGCTCGAGGCCGATCTGCTCGAAGCCGCCGAAGATGCGCGGCCAGATGCGATTGAAGACGAAGGCAACCAGCGCGAAGTAGGTGCCGTGGTAGTCGGCGGCGATCTCTTCGAAGTACTTGGCGGCGCGCCGGCGAATGTCCGTCTCCGGCTTGCCCTCGGTGGCCGCGAGCTCGGCAACGACATTTTCGTAATCGCCACCGCGCAGCACCAGCTCGCGAACCGTGCGCTTGGGAAGCAAGGTCGGTCCGGCGATCAACCGCTCTTCGCGCTGCAGGAACAGCCGCAGCGCGCTCGATAGCCGGCGGGTCAGGCGCTCGGCGCCTTCGTTGCGGTAGCGATCGATCGAGGCGCGCACGTCGATGTGCTTACCGATGACGATGCTGAGCTCGCGCGCGTTCCACGCCAGCGACACCAGCCGGCGCAGCTCGCTCGGCGCTTCG
>DASPMH010000782.1:0-2088 GCA_035627175.1 Terriglobales bacterium
GCACTGTGTGGGTCGAGATAACCGAGACCGGCGAAGAGCAGCATCGTCGGCGGTGGATAGGGAAAGCCGACGTCGAGAACATCTTGGACGAAAAGCGGGTCGGTCAGGACGATGCCGGCACTCGGCAAGGTCGCGGCGACCGCGTGCAGGTGGCTCGGATCGTAGAAGTTCCCCTGCCGCGCCGCCGCACCGAACAGCCAGAAGGCGAGCATGTCCCACTCCGGCGGCTGGCGAATATTGGCGACGGTGCGGGCGAGACAGAGACCACCGAAGCCGACGACGGCAACCGCCACCAGCGCGCGGTAAGCGAGCTCGAGGCGGCGGCGCAGCGGCCGTTCGGCGCCGAGCCACAGCAGTGGCACCAGGAGCAGCGGCGCCCACCATTTGAGGAGCGGGTGATGCAGCAGCGCTGGGCCCCATCCGCTCGGATCGCTGATGGCGACCAGCTCGGTCAGATGTACAAGCATCGAAGCGATCCGATGCCTGCCCGATTTGTGCCTATGCGAAGGACGCCGCCGTCAGTAGGTTTGCGCTCGCATTGAGGAGCACGTTTGGATCATCCTGCCGGTAGAACCGGCAGGAGCTAGGCACGAGCTATTGGAAATCGCCGTACGCCATCAGCGCCGCGATGCAGGCAATGCCGAGGATGCCACTGATGAGGAAGGCGAGATAACCGAGATCCGCTGCGAGAAAGTTTTCCATTGGCGGCGTTCGACGCGGCGGTTGGATAAAGATTCACGTCAGGGCGACAAGATCTGCCGAGCCTGGCGCCAATCGAAGCTCTCTTCGGCCGCCGGCCACTGGCTCGCCACCCGCGCCAGCGTGGTTACGCCCTCGTCGCTGCCGCGCTCGAGGTGCAAGCGGGCGAGGCTGACCGCAGCGCGCAACTCGAGCGCCCGGGCGCCTTGGGCGCGGGCGAGTGCCAGAGCCTTACCGAAGCAGCGGTCTGCCACCCGCTGCTGATCGGAGCTGCCAATCCGCAGTAGCTCGCCGCGCAGTCGATGGAGCTCGGCAGCGAAATAGCGCTGGCGGAAACGTGGCTGCATCCGCTCGGCATCGTCGATCGCTTGCAAGCCCGCGGCAGCATCGCCGAGACCGAGATAGGTGTCGGCGAGCAGCAGGTAGAAATCGACGGTCGGCCGGCCCGCGCCGAGCGACTGGTAGGTCTCCAGACCCGCTTGCAGCACCTGCACTCCGGCGCGACCTTCGCCGGCCGCCGCCGTGGCCCACCCGAGCATGATGGTCGCGACCGAGGCCCAAAAGCCGAAGCCACACTCCAATGCCTGCCGCCGTGCTTCGGTCGCCATGGCGGCGACGCGAGCATGGTCTCGGCGCAGTACGAAGGTCCAGCTGGCGAGAATCTGCGCCATCACCTGCAGCGGCGGCGAATCACTGCGGCGGGCGAGCTCGATCGCCTGCTCGGCGGCCGCGACAGCGGCGTCCGGATAGCCTCGCAACCAGTGCAGCGTTGCCTGATAGCCGAGACATCGCACCCAGGTTTCCTGACCCCCGGCGAGCCGCTCGCCGGGGGACAACTCGCGGCTGAGCGCGAGCGACTGATCGAAATGTCGCTGCGCTTCGCTCAAGGCGCCGGCCCAGAAGTCGATACTGCCACGGATGCGGTAGGCTTCCTGCAGATGGACGCGCTCGCCGGTGACGGCGATGCGGAAGAGATCGTCTGCGACCCGGGCCGCGGATTCGAGATCGCCACTGGTGCGCCAGTACAACTCGACGCCGCGCAGTACCGCGAAGGCGCTCGCCGGGTCGCCGAGCGCATCGGCGAGCGCTTTGGCGCGCTGGTACAACCTGCGCACCTGATCGGAAGACTGGCCGGCGGCATGGCTGACCAGGTTCGCCTGACGGAGCAACAGCTCGAGCTGTTGGTGCTGGCGAGCAGGGCTCTGCGGCAGTGCGGCTACCGCACGGACGGCTCCTTCGAGATGGATCACCGCTTCGTCATAGGCCGCGCTCGCCAGGGCGCGTGACGCGGCGTTCTCGTGGCAAGCTGCGGCGGACGCGAAGTCGCTGCCGGCGGCGTAGTGGACGGCAAGGGCGGCCTCGATCCGTTCGCGCTGACCGGCAAAACCG
>DASPMH010000783.1:0-2527 GCA_035627175.1 Terriglobales bacterium
GTCGTGCCGTTTGGCGGCAAGTATCCGACGCTCGGGACCAATCCGCACTCGTGGGGTTTTCCGACGACGAACGCGGTGGGTTATCCGATTGTGATCGATTGGGCGACGAGTGTCGTGGCCATGGGCCGCGTGCAACAGCTCGCGCGCGAAGGGAAACAGCTTCCGCCGAATGCGGCGGTCGATGAGAACGGCCAGCCAACGACGGACCCGACGAAGGCGAAATACCTGATTCCGTTCGGGGCGCACAAAGGCTACGGCCTCGCGCTCATGAACGAGATCGTCGGTGCGTTCATCGGCGGCTCGTTGCCGACGATTCGCAATCGCTGGTCACAGGTCGGCGAAGGCGAGAAGGGCACGTGCGCGTTCTTCTTCCAGGTGTGGCACCCCGATGCGATGAACGGCGGCGCGTTCGCGAAAGGCCGCACGCAGTCCGAGAACGTGAAGGCCGTCATCGAAGACATCCTCGGCCACGGCAACGAAGGCTGCATGTTGCCCGGCCAGCTCGAAGCGCAGGCCGCGGCACGCACCGCGAAGAATGGCGGCCTGCTGTTCTCGGAGGCGGAAATCAACGCTTTCAGCGAGATCGCCGGCGAAATCGGCAAACGCGCCTGGCTGCTCACCGAGCTCAAGGTTGCCGAGTGATCCAGATTCAATCGGTTACACAGAGGGCACAGAGCTCGAACCATAGAGAGCACCGAGAATCCCAGGTGAAGTTTTCCTCCGTTATCTCTGTGCCTCCTCTGTGATCTCTGTGCTCCCAAATCAATTTTTCCTCTCCCCATGAGCCTCCAAATCAAACCCGCCAACTCCTGCGCTTTTGATCAGATTTCACTCGGCGAAGTCATGCTTCGCCTCGATCCCGGCGAAGGCCGGATTCGCACCGCCCGCGAATTCAAAGTCTGGGAAGGCGGCGGCGAATACAACACGTCGCGCGGCCTCCGGAAATGTTTTGGCTACAAGACCGCGGTCTGCACCGCGTTCGTCGACAACGAGGTCGGCCACCTCGTCGAAGACTTCATCATGCAGGGCGGCGTTGCGACCGACTTCATCAAGTGGCGCGAGGACGACGGCATCGGCCGCTCGGTGCGCAACGGCCTGAATTTCACGGAGCGCGGTTTCGGCATCCGTGGCGCCGTCGGCAATCCCGACCGCGGCAACACCGCGGCCTCGCAGCTGAAGCCCGGCGATTTCGATTGGGACCACATCTTCGGCAAGCTCGGCGTGCGCTGGTTTCACACCGGCGGGATTTTCGCCGCGCTGTCGGAAACGACCGCGGCGCTCACGGTCGAGGCGGTAAAGGCGGCCAACAAGCATGGCACGGTCGTGTCCTACGATCTCAACTACCGCCCCTCGCTGTGGAAGACCATCGGCGGCCTGAAAAAGGCGCAGGAGGTCAACCGCGAGATCGCGAAGTATGTCGACGTGATGATCGGCAACGAGGAGGACTTCACGGCGTCGCTCGGCTTCGAGGTGAAGGGCGCGGACCACAACATCTCCAAGATCGAGATCGACGCGTTCAAGGAGATGATCGAGACGGCGGTGAAGACGTATCCGAACTTCAAGGTCGCCGCGACGACGCTGCGCCGCGTGATCACGGCGACGAAGAACGACTGGAGCGCGATCCTCTGGCACGACGGGAAGTTCTTCGAGAGCCGCAAGTATCCTGAGCTCGAGATCCTCGACCGCGTGGGCGGCGGCGATTCGTTCGCGAGCGGCGTGCAGTTCGGCTTCATGGAGTTCAACGACGCGCAGAAGGCAGTCGAATACGGCGCCGCCCACGGCGCGCTGGCCTCGACGACGCCGGGCGACACGTCGATGGCGACCCGCAAGGAAGTCGAGAAGCAGATCAAGGGCGGCGGCGCGCGCGTGGTGCGCTGAGGCGCGCAAGGCTTCTGCCTAGCTTCGTTTCCGAAGACGCGGCTTTTCGCCGCGTCTTTTTTTGAGTCCGCCGATCATGGCGGGCGCCGCGGGGAGCGAATCGTGGTTTGCTCGTGAGAGACGCTGCACACGATGCCGCTCGATCGTCGCCCCATCCATTCGGGAAATCCAGCGAGAGCCACTTGGGCCTGATGAGACTTCCCGAGCACCCCGGTAGTCTTTCATAGGTTTTTGGCTTCGATAAATTGTGATCGCGTCGGTTAAGTTCGTCCATTTTCTGGCGAACTAGATAGGGCGTCCCCCCCTTTAGGCGCGCTCTCTCTCCCGTCCTTTCCTTGGCCAATTCCGGTCACTTCAACGCTGGTTTGTTGTGTAGAGGCTTCATGCTCCTGTTGACAGCCCCTGCCGGAATTTACCGTTTACACGTTACGGCACGACGGGATGGACCGGAGGAGCGTGATTCCAGGAATGCTCCGGGAGGCAGCTGCGCGAGCAGGTATGGCACCGTCTCTCTGACCACGTTGACGGCGCCAAGGGCGCAAAATCCTTGGCCAGAGCAGCCAGTGCCCGGCGTGTGGCAGGCCACGTTATGGGGCTCACGATGCAGCATTTCATAAAACACCCTTGCCTTTCCACCTGGCGCGCTAGG
>DASPMH010000784.1:0-6128 GCA_035627175.1 Terriglobales bacterium
GACCTGATCGCCGTCGCCATCGAAGATCTCCGCGATCAGATGATCCTGATCGCGAATGTCGACCTCGCCGTCGCCGTTGACATCGCCCGATCTGACCAGCGGCGTCGCAGTAGCGGTCGCCGTTGCCGTTGCGGTTGGCGAGGATATCGCGAGCGCAGTCGGGCTCGGCGAGGGCGTCGTCGAGGTGCACTCGTTCAGCACCACCGCGGCATCGAGGTCGAAGCCACCGTTGATTCCCGGCGGGACCCGATTGCCCGGGTCCTCGATCGCCTCACCAGGATCGAGGATGCGCACGAACCGGGCTCGCTCCATGCCGATCAGAGCGAGGTCGAAAGCATCACCACCGGCGAGCTCGCGATGGCGCGGATCGATTTGATTCTCCGGGTTGCTGAACACCGGTGTCCGGCCGGCGAGGCCGGCATAAGTGCTCGGATCGTAGGGTAGCTCGACGAACTGTTGGCCGTCGGCGCTGACCGAAACGATCCCCGCCTCGACAAAGATCGGCCCCTCGGCGCTGCCGGCGTGGAAGGCGTTCTCGAAGACGACGAAGTCGTCGCCGGGTCCGTCACACGCGCCGCCACCGGCGAAGCGCACCACGATCTCGCCGCCGTTGCCGAGCGAGACGACATCGAAGGAACCTTGGATCGAGCCCGCGCCCTCGGGTCGTCCCAAGACGATCCCCGGCAGCAAATCCTGACCGAAGCCCGCGCCGGTGCCAGGGCGAAATGAGACGACTTCATCGAGAAACAATTGGGCGGTGGCCACACGGGCCGCGGCGAACAGCGCAAGGAGCAGCGCCACCACCGCGACCCGTGGAGTCAGTTTCGACATGCTACGGCGCCGGACGGCAGACGAGGCTAGCGCTGTCCTTGTCCTTCTTGCCGAGGCTGTTGGCGACGGCGACGGCGATCTTGGCCTTGCCATCTTTCTTTTCGCCGTTGTTCTTGACGATTACCGGAACGACGACTCCGTCGGTAAAAACGCAGGTCGGCGCGAGGATGGGCAAAGCTGTCGCGACCGACTCCTGGTAGTCGTCGAAGGCGCGGCGGTCTTTGCCGGGATTGGCTTCGACCGCAACGAGCTCGGCGCTGACGACACACTCCGGCAGACGCGCGTCGTTGACATTGAAACAGGATCCAACCGCAAAGACGCAGCGATCGTTGACGGCGCCGTCGCTGTCGCACGCGGCACCATCGGTGCAGATCGCCTTCTTGGGCTCGTCGCCGGGTGCCTCGGCGACCAGCTCGATGCCGTAGAACTCGTGCAAGCACTCGGTCGCCCCTGCTGCCTTGCCGGGTTCGAGGCGCGCCACCGGCACGAAGCGATGCACGGTGCGGTCTTCTGCGCCACCGGTGAAGCTCGACGAAAGCAATGCGACGCGCCCGGTGAAGCCGTCGACGGTAATGCCACCGGCGAAGGTCAGACCGCCGGCGAAGGAGCTGGTCGAGGGACCAGCGAGGTCGATGGCGACGACATCGCCACCGAACAGGCCGGTCGCGAGGATACGGCCATCGTGACTGACGGCGAGATCCACCGAGCCGATAGCGAAGCTCGGCCCCACGAGCGGCGAGGCGATGACGGCTCCGGACGAATCGAAGCGATGCACTTGATTGGCGAAGGAGCTCAGCGACTCACCGACGAGGACGTCGCCGGCACCCGTGACGGCGATGCCGCCGGTGAAATCGAAGCCGCTGGCAAACACCGAAGACGTCGGACCTGGGCTGATCTCCAGAACGACGCCGCCACCCGCGCCGGCGGCAGTGCCGACCAGCAGGTTTCCGTCGCCGGCGACGGCGAGGTTGGCGGCGTGCTCGAGGCTGCCGGCAGGCAGCAGCTCGAGATCGGCGGCGGCCATGGCGGGTGCTTGCGAGGCGAAGGGAATGGCGAAGACGGTGTCGCCGCTTTGCGCAGCGGTATTGCCGGCGCCGCCGACGGTAATCTGGAGATCGGCGTTGTCGGCGTTGTCCGAGACGTAGAGCACGTCATTGTCAGCGTCGTAGGCGCAGTCGGCGATCGAATTGAAACCGAAGGCGACCAACTCCGGAGTACCGCTCTCCTTGACGAGGACGACGGCGCCGGCGTTGGCGGTGAAGCTGCGGCCGATGCCAACGAAGGTGCCGCCCGGACCGGCGGCGACGCAGCTTTGCGTCAGAGCCGCCAGCGGCAACGGACTATAGATGTACCCGGCGGGCGGGGTGACGTCGGCGTGCAATGCCGGCACGCCCACCGCGGCCAACGCTGCCACCGACCACAGAGAGCACGAGATGTGCTTCATCGGATCCTCCATGGCGAGCCGCTCGCGGCTCACCTGCAAAGAAATTGCGCCGGGCCGATGAATGGGGGGAGGTCGCAGCCAGCCTGCGCCTGTCCTCATCCCCACACCCCGGGGGATTGCGGTCATCGCTGACAGGCCAGGTTTCCTGACTTCCGGCTCTCTACTTGCGGCGCCTTCCCATCCTTGCGGACAGTGGCTTCGTGCCGCTTTCGCTCCGGTCACAGTGGCGGGGGCCGTGCTGGCATTTCACCAGCTTCCCTAAGAACCAATCAGCGCCGGCGATATGCCTCGGGAGCTGGGTCGCAGTCAAGGGGGCTTGGGGGCGAGGCGTTCAAGCAAACCCCTTCGGCACCAGACCGCAGTCACGGGCGCTGCGGGCCAGCTCGTCGCGGAAGTCCGGATGCGCCAGCTCGATCAACGCCACCGCCCGCTCGGCGTTCGACTTGCCTTTGAGATTGGCGACGCCGAACTCGGTCACCACGTACATCACGTCGGTTCGCGGCGTGGTCACCACCGCGCCGCTGGGGAGCGCCGGCACGATGCGGCTGCAGCGCTGGCCATGCTTGTCGTAGGTCGAGGCGAGACAGAGAAAAGATTTGCCGCCGCGCGAGGCATAGGCGCCGCGAACGAACTGCAGCTGCCCGCCCGTGCCGCTGACATGGCGGTGTCCGACCGATTCCGCCGCCGCCTGCCCCTGCAGATCGAGCTGGGCGATATTGTTGATCGAAACGACCTGGTCGTTGTCGCGGATCAGGTGCGGCAAATTGGTGTAGTCGACCGGCCGGCACACGGCGCGGGGATTGCGATCGAGGAAGTCGTATTGCCGCCGCGTCCCAGCCGCGAAGGTGAAGATGATCTGGTAGGGATCGCGTGCTTTGCGCGCCCCGGTAACCTTGCCCGCCTCCCACAGATCGATGAAGCCGTCGACGAACATCTCGGAGTGGATGCCGAGATCGCGCACCTCGCTCTCATTGAGTAGCGAGCAAACCGTGTTCGGCATCGCGCCGATGCCGATCTGTAGACAGGCACCGTCGCTGATCTCTGCCGCAATCCGGCGCGCCACCGCTCGCTCGACTTCCGTCGGCGCGCTGGCGGCGAGCTCGGGCAGCGGCAGCTCATTGCCGGCGAGGATGTGGTCGATCTGCGAGATGTGCACCGACTCTTGCGACCCGAGAACATACGGCATCGCCTCGGTGGGCTCGACGATGACGGTGCGCGCCCGCTCGAGCATCGCCTGAATGTACGAGCAGCCGGCGCCGAAGTTGAAGAAGCCTTGCGCGTCGATCGGTGCGGTCTTGATACAGGCGACGTCGACCGGTGGCAGAAAGCGGCGGTAGTAGTCGGGCGCCTCGCCGAAGTTCATCGGCAGGTAATTGCAGCGGCCGGCATCGTGATAGCGGCGATCGATGCCGGAGAAGTGCCAGGAGAACCACAAGAAGGACTCGGCCTCGGGATCCTGCTCGACGACGGCGCGCGGGCGCAGCGACAAGGTCGAACGGATCTTGACCTGCCGCAGCTCGCTGGTTCGCCGCGCCAGCGCCGCGTCGAACAGGTCCGGTTGAAGCACAGCATTGCCGTAGTCGACCCAGTCGCCGGAACGCACCAGCGCCGCCGCCCCGTCCGCGGTGATCCGTTTACGCGCCAGCTCCGACTTCCAGCTCATACCAATGGCTCTAACCCGATTCCGGCCCGCGGTGTAGCCAATTCCCTAGTTGTAGCGTGCGCTCGCTGAGCGCGCGGTCTGCGGCGGCGAGCGAAGTCCTGCGTGGGCGGCGAGGGTTGCAACGGCGGCGATGATCCCCTTAGCGTGCGGCGATGGCTCGGTTGAAAGTTCGCACGGTGGAATGGCGCGACGGCGCGGTCGTCATGATCGATCAGCGCCTCTTGCCGGATCGGGAAGTATATCGCGTCTATCGCGACTATCGCGCCGTCGCCCGGGCGATTCGTACGATGGTCGTCCGCGGTGCGCCGGCGATCGGGGTCAGCGCCGCCTTCGGCATCGCGCTCGGGGTACAACAGCTGCGATCGACGCGCGGGCTGGGCGATCGCTTCGAGCGGATCTGCGCCACCCTGGCGGCGACGCGACCGACGGCGGTCAACCTCTTCTGGGCGATCGAGCGGATGCGCCAGCGCTTCCACGCAATCGAGACGCTGCCGCTGGCGCGCCTTCAGCGCGAGTTGATCCGCGAGGCGTGCGCCATCCACAGCGAAGACATCGCCGCCAATCGCGCCATCGGCGAACACGGCGCGGCTCTGGTGCCGGCCGATGCCGCGGTGATGACCCACTGCAATGCCGGCGCGCTCGCCACCGCCGGCTACGGCACCGCCCTCGGAGTGATCCGCGCTGCCCACGATGCCGGCAAGCACATCACCGTGATCGCCAACGAGACCCGTCCCTTTCTCCAAGGCGCCCGGCTGACCGCCTGGGAGCTCGCCAAGGAACACATCCCGACGACGCTGATCACCGACAGCATGGCCGGACACGTGATGAAGACTCGCGGCGTCACCTGCATTGTCGTCGGCGCCGATCGCGTCGCCGCCAACGGTGACGTCGCCAACAAGATCGGCACCTACTCGCTGGCGGTGCTGGCGCGCCGCCATCGCATCCCGTTCTACGTCGCCGCACCGCTGACTACCGTCGATCTCGCCTGCCCCAACGGCAGCGCCATCCCGATCGAGCAGCGCAACCCGGCGGAGGTGACGCACCTCGGCACCAAGAGAGTGGCGGCCGAGGGCATTGCGATCCTCAACCCAGCTTTCGATGTCACCCCGAGCGAGCTGATCACGGCGATCATCACCGACCGCGGCATCGCCCGCGCCCCCTACCGCCGCAGCCTGCGCCGGCTAGCCGACCCCTCCCCAGAGCTGTAGCGCGCGCTCTCCGACCCATCGAACCCCCACCGCCGCGCCCCCGTCCGCTCGGAGAGCGGACGCTACAGCGATTCTTTCACAGCGATTACGGCAGCGGGGCGACAAGTTCTAAGAATTACTCTTGAACCCGGGTGACCGGAACGTAGAATCGGTGCGGGTTGTGAGTATGGACCGACCTGGAATACACGATCTCCCGAAAGCAAGAGTACGTTCGAAACTGCGAGCCTTGGGTCTGACAGTCGAAAAAGTCAGCCCTTTGCAGCGTTACGACTTCATCGTCAACGGCAACATCCGCGTCGCTTTGCGAACGGCGTTCCCGAGCTCCTATCGGCGCCGGGTCAAGCTGCGGCGGCGCGTTTACAGCTACGTCTACCGTGCCTGGAATTTCAATTTCCATCATCGCGGTCAGATCGGCGAGCAATATTGCGACTTCTTCATCTGTGTGCCCATGGGAGCGCGCAAGCTCAGCCTCGATGCCGCCTATGTGATCCCATGGGAAGCGCGCACCGGTAAGACCTTTTACTTGCCGGACTCGGAACGGCCGTACGCCGGCAAGTACTCTCCCTATCGCGGAGCTTGGCGGCTGCTCGCCAGCGCCGGCCGGGAATCGCGACAGCCATTGCGCAAGAGTGCCTGACCCTTCCTTTGATGGTGGCGGCATTGGTATGGTCTGCCCATGCCTGCTTCCCATCATGCTGGCGATGCGCGGCGCGTCCACTGTGCCGTGATCACCGTCAGCGACACCCGCCGCCACGAGGACGACACCAGCGGTCAGCTCGCCCAGCGCCTGCTGAGCGAAGCGGGCCATGCAGTGGTGGCGTACTCGATCGTGCGGGACGAGCCCGCCGAGATCACCGCCGCGATTGCCGCCTGTCCGCCGGAAGTCGAGGTGATCCTGACCAACGGCGGTACCGGGATCGCCCTTCGCGATACGACTTTCGAAGCGCTGCGCCGCCTGCTCGACAAGGAGATCACCGGCTTT
>DASPMH010000785.1:0-6064 GCA_035627175.1 Terriglobales bacterium
TCGCACCGCTGCGAGAGATCCACACACATTTCCATGACGGTGCCACATCCGCGAAAAATCGGCTTTTTCTGACTGCCAGCCGATCTTGTCCTTGGCACACGTCCTGCTCAAAGCGATTCCCATGATGTCGCAGATGAGCAACGAACCGCAGGAAAGCACGGCGTGGCGCGCACCGTCCGAGCTCTTCAGTCCGTTGTCGAGCTGCGATCGATATCGCGACTCCCAGCTGAAGAGGCGCGGTTCGCTCGGAAGCTGACAGAGACAGCACGCACCGTTACGCAACTCTCAACCCAACCATTTGGAGGTTTCCCATGTCGATCTTGAAGAATCTCGTTCGTGATACCAAGGGTCAGGATCTCGCCGAGTACGGCATCGCTCTCGCCGTCATCGGCGCGGGCGCGGCTCTCGCCGCTGTCGCCATCGCGGGCAACGTCACCACCCTGTGGGACGCCGCCAACGCCACCCTCACCACCATCGCCGGCGCGGTCTGATTTGAAGCAAACCGAAGAAGGCGGCGATGCCTCGGCCTCGCCGCCTTCATTGGTTCCATGAAGCAATTCGATGTTTCCCCCCACCACCATCGCAGCACTGACGCTGATCTTCGTTGTAGCATGCTGTGTAACTGACATTCGCACCCGGCACATTCCCAATGCACTGTCGGGTAGCTTTCTGTTGGTGGGATTGGTGCTGAACGCAGCACTCTTCGGTTTCTCCGGACTACTGCAAAGTTTTGTGGGCGCGGCGCTCTGCCTCGCCCTGCTGATTGTTCCTTTCGCATTCGGCGGCATCGGTGGCGGCGACGTCAAAATGATGGCCGCCGTTGGTGCATTGATCGGCCCCCGCTTGGCGGTCGCCGCACTCGCCTTCGGCTTTGTCATCGGCGGCTTGATCATGGTGCTCCACCTGATCCGCATCGGCCGGTTGCGCGAGAAACTGAGCTCGACCTGGACGATGGTGCAGCGCACCGTCGTCGAGTCCTCGGTGGAGCCGCTCAAGATGTCTGCTGCCACCTCCACCTCGGTGGCGCTTCCTTACAGCATTCCGCTGGGACTCGGCACTCTGATCGTGATCGCGAGGGCGTGGAGCAGCCGCATTCTTTGACAAGGAGAAGATCGATGACTCACCGCAGCCAACGCTTTCAATCATTCCGCAAGTTGCTCTGCCGCCTGTTCGGCGATCGCGCCGGCCAAGCGCTCGCCGAAGCCGGAATCGTGCTGTCCTTCATGGGACTGCTCAGCATTGGAATCGTTGAGTTCGGTCACGCTTTTATGGTTTACAACGTCATCACCCACGCCCTGCGCGACGGCGGTCGGCAAGCGGCGGTGGTGTCATGGACGCAGCGGGACGCGAACGGCTTCATCACTCAGAAGGATCCGATCAAGAACCGAGTCAAAGACATCATGCGCCAGGTCGTCGACTCGAATACCGCCAACTCGGTGGCGATCAATGTCACCCAGCCGACCGAAAACGGCGTCAATCTCGTTCGCGTTTCAATTGACGCGACCATTCCGTACATCTTCGGACTTGTCTCCGACAGCTTTAGAATTCAGCGCTCGATGAGTTTCCGCGACGAAGGGCGCTGATCGCTCGCCAGAAGTTTTTCCTTAGGAAGGTGCACACATGCGTAAGCCAGCAAATCTGCTCTTTATGGCGGTGCTGATCGCCGCTCTCGGTTCAGCTCTCGTCTACCGCTATCTGCGCGGCCAGCAGGAGCAGCTCGATGCCGCCAAAAAAGACGCGATGACTTCGGTGGTCGAGGTGGCCGTCGCTGACGCGGAGATCACCATCGGCTCGATCATCAAGGAGGGCCAGGTCAAGCTGGTCAAATGGCCGCGCGATGTCGAGCCGGTCGGTGTCGTCTACAAGCCTGAAGATGCCGTCGGCAAGATCGCCAAGGTCACCATCCGCCGCAATCAGCCGATCATCGGCGTAGATCTGCTCTCCGACGCCAGCGGTCTGTTGCCGCTGCTGATCGACGAGGGCATGCGGGCGATGTCGGTCAAAGTCGACCGGGTCAGTGGCGTCAGCGGCTTCATCACTCCGATGAGCCGAGTCGATGTTCTCGCTGCGGCCAATGTGGAGGATGCCGAGGGGAAGCGGATGCAGCGCAGCAAGCTGATCCTCGAGAACATCAAAGTGCTCGCCACCGGTACCAGCATCGAGCAGCGCGGCGAAGAGGGCGCGGTCGAGGTTCCGACCGTCACCTTGCTGGTCAGCCCCGCCGATGCCGAAAAGCTGACACTCGCCAGCAAGGACGATCCGGTTCGCCTCGCGCTGCGCAATTACCGCGACGAAGCCGGCGTGATCACCACCGGCCAGAACATGCGCGGGCTGTTCGCTTCGAAGCCCGAACCGAAGCCGGTCAAGGTTTCGGCGCCGGTGGTCGTCGCTCGGCCGCGTCCCTCGATCGAGGTGGTCCTCGGCGAGCAGGTCACCAAGCAGTCCTACTGATCATCTTCTGACAACGACTACGCCGGGTGAGAGAGGGAGACGGGATGAGGTTTCGAATCGGCAAGCGCGTGTGGTGGGCGGCTCTGGCCGTCGTGGTGGGGATGGCGGCGAGCTCCTGCTCGGGGCGGCAGCGCCTCAGCCCGGAGTTCAAAGAACGGCTGAATTCGATGCGCGAGGAAAGCGAAAGCGCGATGAACCGCGCCATGGAGCGCCAGATTCTGCCGGAGCATGCCGTCTCCCGCCGCGCCACGAGCATCGTCCGCGAGCTCGAGCCGGGGGCGCCGGTGTGGATCCAGAGCGGCAAGTCGCAGGTGATTCGCCTGCCCGCTCCCGCTCGGCGCGTCTCGATCGGTGATCCGGACGTCGCCGGTCTCGTCGTTCTCGGTCCCGATACGATCATCATCAACGGCAAGACGCTGCCCGAGGACAAGTCGGAGCAGCAACGCAATGCCGAGTCGGGCATCCGCGTCAGCAGCGGCATCTACATCGGCCGCACCCTGACCAGCCCGCCGCAGATGCGCGAGACGACCCTGATCGTCTGGGGCGACCGCGGTGTCCAGGTTCACCCCCTGATCGTCGCTTCCTTCATGGATCAACAGGTGATGCTCGAAGTCACCGTCGCCGAGGTCAACCGCACCGCGCTCGAGCAGCACGGTATCGATTTCCGCGTCATCCGCGAAGAGCTCGCCGTCGCCGGCTGGCTCGGCGCAGGCGTACCGCCGGGACCGGAAGTGACGATTCCGCCGACCAGCGCGCCATTGCTGCCACTGCGCGCCGGCAATGTCGGTCCGACCTACGCCCTGATCTTCCCGGACGAGAACGTCAGTGGCTTCATTCAAGCTCTCCAGACCGAAGGCTTGGCCACTGTGCTCGCCCGCCCGAAGCTGACGGCGATGAGCGGGCAGATGGCGGTCTTCCAAGTCGGTGGCGAGATTCCGATCCGCATCGTTTCCGGCTTTACCGCCGACATTCAGTTCAAACCTTTCGGCACTCTGATCAACTTCATTCCGCGTATCACCGATGACGGAGACATCTTTCTGACGGTGACGCCCGAGGTCAGCGAGGCCGACTTCAGCCGCACGGTCGACGAAGTGCCGACCTTCCGCACCCGCCGCGCGTCGACCACGACCCGTCTCAAGAATGGCGAGACGCTGGTGATCAGCGGCCTGCTGCAGGAGCGCACTCAGGAAGAAGAGCAGGGCGTGCCGTACTTGAAGGACATTCCGTTCCTCGGTTACGCCTTCCGCGGCACGAGCTATTCGCGCGAGCTGGTCGAGCTGATGATCGTGGTCAAGC
Organism: Terriglobales bacterium; assembly: GCA_035627175.1. Taxonomy (GTDB): domain Bacteria; phylum Desulfobacterota; class Binatia; order HRBIN30; family HRBIN30; genus DASPMH01. Next base: position 3,748 of record DASPMH010000785.1, read on the forward strand.
CGACGATCGTCAGCCCGCTGCCGCCGGGTTCGACGGTGGCGCTACCGAACACCGTCGGTCCGTTGACCCGTGAAGAAGCACGAACGACCTTCCGCGGCGACGCGGAGGTGACCCGTCCCCGCCTGCTGCCCGCCGGCGGAGGCGACGACAATGGTGAGGCCAGAGAGAAGTCTGCTCCGGTGGAAGAAACCGATCCGTTGCTGCCGGGCGAGTCCGTCGAGCCCGAGCTGCTGGACGAGCCGTAAAAAGCGAGGGAATGCGATGAAGCGAGCATTGCGTCCGATCCGCAACGAACGAGGGGTGGCCATCCCCTTGATTCTGATGACCTTCACTGCCGTCGCGGCGATGACCGCGTACATGCTCGACACCAGTCGCATCTCGATCACCGCCAACGAAGTGCAGGCGGCGGCCGATATCGCCGCTACCGCGGGCGTGCGGGCGCAGTTCACCCGACCTCAGGGTATTCCCCTCGAGGAGGCGCGCCGATCGCTGACCGCCAATACGGTCGACGACGGCAAGCCGTTCACCAATTCCAATCTGATCTCTTTCGAGATGGGCAACTTCAACGCCGACGGCGAGTTCTCGCCCAATTCGGAGCCTTACAACGCGGCCCGCGCGGTGGTGCAAACCCAGGTGCAGTCGCTGTTGATGGGCAACTTCGGCAGCGGCAACGAGACCAGCACCGTCACCAAGGCGGCGATCGCCCGCTTCAACCCTCTCGGCGCCGCCCGCCCGACGATGCCAATCGTCGTCGGCGATTGCGCTTTCGAGGAGGACTGCTTCGAGGATAGCTGCATGCCGGTGCTGTCGCAGGTGCCCGACAACAAGGACAACAGCGCCTTCACCACTTTCTTCGATCACAGCGCCTCGACCTCGTCGCTGATCGACTACCTGCCCGACATCCCTTGCATCGGCGGGGGAGGGGAGACCGACCTGATCAAGGTGGGCGACTACATCCACTTGCTCAACGGCCAGTCTGCGGCGTTCTTGCAAAAACTCGAGATCGCCGTCGAGGTCTGCAACCATCGCGAGTTCCTCATTCCGATCGTGCCTTGTGCCGGACAGTACAACCAAACCAAGGAAGTGCTCGGCTTCGCCACCATCATTGTAACCCAGGTCAAGGCGACCGGTAGCAAGAAAGGCCTCTACCTGCGCGGCATCTATCGCGACATTCCTGGGCCTCCCGGCGGTGACGGTGATTTCTTCGGCACCGGAACCATCAGTCTAGTTCAGTAACGAGCCGCGAAGAGGAGCTGCCGATGAACCCATTGAGTCGTTCGATTGCGAACCAACGCGGACAGGCGATCCCTCTCGTGCTGATGACGTTCGGCGCGGTTGCGGCGATGACCGCCTACATGCTCGACACCAGCCGCATTGCCATCACCGCCAACGAGGTGCAGGCGGCAGCCGATGTTACCGCAGCCGCCGGCGCCCGCGCCCTGATGCTCGGGCGTGATCACCTCGCCGACGCCAAGGCGCTGGTCACCAAGAATCTGATCGACAACAGCCTGCCGAGTGCCGTCAATCTCGAGGCGCTCGAAGCGGGCAACTGGTCTTCCGAAGGGGTTTTCACTCCCAATCTGTTTCCGCTCAACGCGGTGCGCAGTCAGGTCTTCTATACCGTCGACAACATCTTGATCGGTTCGGTCACCAAGAACGCCGCGCACGAGCAATCGCGGGTGACCAAGCAGGCGATCGGCGCTTTCAAAGGCGCCGGCTCGGGCCGAGCGACGCTGCCGATCGTGCTCGGTGAATGCAAATTCCCCAAGGACTGCTTCGAAGACTCCTGTTTGCCGGTCGTCACTCAGGTCCCCGATCCTGCCGACAACAGCGCCTGGACCGGGTTTTTCGGTCAGGCGAGTACTGCCGCGATGCAGCCGTTCTTCCCTCCCGGATGCGGAGGCAACGCGGTGGGATATGGCGCCGAGGTCAAGGTCGGCGATTACATCAATCTGACCAACGGTCAATTGCCCTTGCTCAACAACGTCAAATGCCTCCTCGAAAACTTGAAAGAGACCAATCACATCATCCCGATCGTGCCGTGTAAGTCGCAGTACAATCAGCAAGAGAAAGTGCTCGGCTTCGCGACCGTCGTCATCGATGAGGTCCGCTCGTCTGGCAGTCCCAAGGGCATCTGGCTCCATGCCATCTTCAAGGTCACCCAGCCCGGTCCCTCCGGCGGAGGCAATTTCGGTACGGGATCAATCGCTCTAGTCCAGTAATTTCACTCAAGGAATTTGAAACACACCATGGCAGGTAGCAACGGCAACGGTAACGGTAAGAGCAAAGGGGGGCAGGGAAACGTTCTCTGGGTCCT
>DASPMH010000786.1:0-9105 GCA_035627175.1 Terriglobales bacterium
CAAGCCGGCAAGCGCGTCGCGGCAACGGTCAGCTTGATCGACTTGCTGCCGACCTTGACCCGGATGACTCAGATCGGCGGAGGAGAAGGCGGGCAGGGGCACGACCGCTCGGGCTTACTGCGCGACGCGAGCGCCGGTCTGCGCGAGGGCGCGCCCCGAATGATGCGCCCCGATGTCAACGCGCCTCAATCGGCTGGCAAAGCGGCTTGGCAGGAACACGATGCGAGCTACGGCTCGGCGGTCAAATGGAACCCTGAGGCCGCCAGCATCCGCGTCGGCCGCCACAAGCTGATCTCGACCAAAGCCGGGCAGCCGCCGCAGCTCTTCGACCTCGTTGCGGATCCGGGCGAGCGCAACGACCTCGCAACGACCGAGACGGAGCTGGTGACTCGCATGAGCGCGAAGCTCGACGAGCGCCGCGCCGCCAATATCCGCTTGGCGCGCCTTGGTGGCGCCGCCAAAGCGCTGCCGGAAAGCGTAACCGAACGGCTGCGCAATCTCGGCTACCTCGACGAGGAGAAATCGCCGCAATGAGATGGGCCGCTGCCTTGTTCCTCGCAGCCGCTTTACTGAGCCCACCAGCCGCCGCAAAAGAACCGACCGCGGCGCCGGGCTCGGTGGTGTTCCTGATGGTCGACACGCTTCGCGCCGACTATCTCGGCTGCTACGGCTTTCAGGGCGACATCTCGCCGCAGATCGATCGTCTCTGCCGTGAGGCGGTGGTTTTCGAGGACGCCCTTTCGCAAGCCCCGTGGACCAAGCCATCGATCGCGACCTTGTTCAGCTCACTCGATCCGGTAGCGCATCAAGTGCTGACCCAACGCGGCCAGTACGCCAAGCCGGACGTCGAGATCAGCGCCAAAGGCAAGCGGACCACCGACGTGCTTCCCGGATCGGTGACGACTATCGCCGAAGCGTTCGCGGAAGCGGGCTACACCACCGCCGCTTTCGTCGCCAATCCGTGGATCCGCGACGAGGTCGGTTTCGGCCAGGGTTTTCAGACCTATGAGGACAACTTCGCCGCCAATGGTACCGCCGCCGATGTCTTGATCGATGCCGGGCTGGCGTGGCTGAAGCACCAGCCAAAGGGGAAGCCGTTCTTTCTGTATCTGCACTTCATGGACGTGCATGACCCTTACGACGCGCCCGACGCCGACTATGAGGCGATCAAGGACAGCCCGAGCCTGGGCACGGACCGCAAACTACCGGCGGGCAAGCTGTCGAAGGGTCTGGTGCGCTCGCTGCGCCCCGTCGGGGCGCGATGGGCGGACCCGGATCGTCCCGAGCGCTTGCAGCTGCGCACCTGGCGGGGCCGCTACGGCGCGGGTGTGCGGGCCTTCGATCGCCGCTTGGAAGTGCTGCTCGCCCATCTGCGCGACAGCGGCCTCGATCGCAAGACGGCGATCGTGCTGACTTCCGACCACGGCGAGGAGCTCTACGAGCACGGCGGGTGGGCCCACGGCTTGAACCTGTTCGATCACCAGTTGCACGTGCCGTTGATCGTGCGTCCGGCCGGCGGGCTCGAGCAGAGCGTGCGGGTAAAGGGGCTGATCGGCTTGATCGACGTGGCGCCGTCGCTGCTCGGCCATCTGCAGATCACCGCTCCCAAAACCTGGCGCGGCCGCAACTTCGCGAAGGCGTTCGGCGGCGGGACGAAGAAGGTCGAGCAACCCGCCGTCTTCGCGACCGGCGTGAAATGGCAGCCGCAGCTGTTCTCGGCGCGAACCGACCGCTTCAAGCTGCTGCGGGAGCGCAGCAGCGGCAAGGAGAAGCTCTTCGATCTCGGCAAGGATCCGGCCGAGCAGCGCGATGTGCGCGGCAAGAACGAAGCGGCGGCCGTGCGACTGCGGGGATTGTTGGACGAGCACCTGAAGAAGGCCAAGAGCGGCAAGGTCAAGCGGCCGGCGACGGTGGAAATTGACAAGGCGACGACCGAGCGCCTGCGGGCTCTCGGCTACATCGAGTGAGCCGCGAGCGACAGAGGATGCTGCTGCGGGTTGCCTGCGCTGGCTTGCTGGCGATGGCGGTGGCGGCGTGCCGCGGCGATGGCGAGCGGGTCGACGCGACGCCGCTTGCCGAGGTCGTTGCTTGGGGTGGGCAGCGTCTGGCGACGCCGATTACGCGGGTGCGTGCTGCGGATTCCGCCGTGGTGGCCGGGGGAGCTCAGAGATCCCCCGCGCCTGCGGCGCTGCCCCCTTTGGGAAAGGGGGCGCACACTCCCGGCGCGGCGGTGCTGTCGTTGCTCGATCGGTTTGCCGAGACGCAGGTCGAATCGCAGTGGCAGGCACCGTCCGCGGCGCGGCCGCTGGTTGCGGTTGAGCGCAGCGCGCCGGCGGATCGCGGCAAGCTGGTTCGCTTTCTGCGCCGGCGTCCGGGGGGCGTCGTCTTCGTCGGCCGGCGCTTTCTCGGCTTCAACATCGATGCGGCCGAGGTCGGTGCCATCGAGCTCGACGTCGATCCCGGGCAGGCGCGCGAGTTGGTGATCACCTGGTCGCGCGTCGCCAGCATCACCATCCCGGTCGAAGCCGGTCGCCGTCGCTTGCGCCTACCGACCGACGGTTTGCCGGACTGGAAGGGTGAGCTCAGTTGGCTCGCGGTCGCGGTGCCCGAGGCGCAGGCGAAGGGTTTGGTCGTCGAAGGGTTGCAGCTGCTGCCGCGCGCCGAAGCTTTCCCGGAGCGTGCAGCGCGGCGGCGCGTCCAGCTACACGATCAACTGCGCCATGCCCTCTACGTCCATGTGCCGGCGACGATCACCTGGCCGAATCTGCCCGAGGTCGCCGATGGCCGCCTGAGCTTCGCCGCCGGCGCTCCAGCGGGGCAGGGACGCATCGCGATCGTGTCCGGCGCCGAGCCGCTCGAGGTCTCTTTGCACGACCGCTGGCAAGAGGTTCGCGCTACGCAAACTAGCGGTGGTGCGTTGCAGCTCCGACTCGACGGACCGCCTGGCGCGGTGGTCTGCATCGCCAACCCGGTGCTCTATCGAGCTCCGGCTCAGCCGCGCCGAGTGTTGCTGTATCTGATCGACACTCTGGGCGCGAAGCACATGAGCCTCTACGGCTACCATCGGCCGACGACACCCAATCTGGCAGAGCTCGCCGCGGGTGGCGTGTGGTTCGCCAATGCCTTCGCCAACGGCAGTCGTACCGTCGAATCGGTAACGACCTTGATGACCGGCTTGCCTGCGGTCAGCCACGGCGTGATCCATTCCTTCGCGCGGGTGGCTCCCGATCTGCCACTGCTCGCCGAGCAGTTCGGTCGTGCCGGCTTCGCTACCCTGGCGTTCTCCACCAACATCAATGCCGGTCCGCGCCAGGGCCTCGAGCGTGGCTTCGATCTTTTGATCGATCGCATGTCGTTCTATTGGGATCAGGACGACAGTCGTACGGTCGATATCGATGCGGTGCTCGGTTGGATGGACGATCATCGCGATCGCGACCAGTTCGTCTACATCCACACTGCCGAGCCGCATGCGCCGTATGCCGCGCCGGCAGGTTTCGCCAACCGCTTCGATCCCGATTACCAGGGGCAGATCAACGGCCAGCAGACAGATTTGGCGTTCGGATTTCCCAAGGCGAACGCGCCGCGCGACGTCGAGCACGTCGTTGCCCTCTACGATGAAGAGGTGACCTTCGCGGACCATCGCTTCGGCGAGCTGATGCGGGCGCTGGCGGCAGCGGACTTGACCAAGGACATGACCGTTGCGGTCACTGCCGATCACGGCGAGGAGTTCCGCGAGCACGGCCAATGGACCCACGGCGGCAACCTCCACAGCGAAACAGTACGCGTCCCATTAATTGTGAGCTCCCCCCTCCTTTCTAAGGAGGGGGCAAGGGGGAGGTCGAAGCCGATCGGGGTGGGGGGCAAAATCGAAGCCCCAGTCCAACTGATGGACGTAGCCGAGACACTGCTCGAGCTCGGCGGCGCGCCGGCGCTCGACAACGGTTGGGGTAGCTCGCTGATGCCGCTGCTACGGGGTGGCGAACAACCCCGGCCGGCGATCGTCGCCAGCACCTATCAGCCGCAGAACCCGCACCACAGCCTGCTGCGGATGCCATGGCGGTTGATCTTTGCCCCGGGGCGTGACCCTTCTGTGCGGCCGTTCTTGTTGTTTCATATCGAAGAGGATCCAGACGAGACGCGCGACCGATTGGCAGCGGAGCCCGAAGTGGGAAAGCGCATGATCCGAGAGTTGGTCGAGCTCTACGAGCAGCAACCGCGCCGGGGCGGCAGCGGTGCGGTCGAGGTCGACCCGGCCCAGCTCGAGCGCCTGCGCGCGCTCGGCTACGAGCGCTGAGCGGCGATGCAGCCGGAAATGCCGCGGCCGGACGCCGCCGAAGAGCGGTGGCAGGTGTACGGGCTACTCGCCGCCGGCATCCTTCTCGCGCTGCTGGTCCGCCTGCCCTTGCTGACTTTCGTCACCAGCGATTACGAGCATTACACCAGCGATTGGTACGAGATCATTCGTACCCAAGGCGGGGCGCAGCTGCTGCGTTCGAATGTGCCGAATTACACGCCGCTGTATCTCTACGGACTGATCGCGGTCGAGTGGCTGTTGCCGAACGTTCAGCCGGTGGTCGCGATCAAGCTGGTCGGGCTGCCGTTCGATTTCCTCCTTGCCGCTTACGTCGGTGCGATCGTTTCGCTGCGCTACAGCCAACGATGGGTCGTCGCCTTGGCCGCTCTGGCGGTGTTGTTCGCTCCGACTGTCGTGCTCAACGGAGCCTTCTGGGGGCAGGTCGATGCCATCGCAGCGACCGGAGTCGTCGCTTGCGTCTACTACTTGTTGCGAGGCCAACACCTCGCCGCGATGATCGCCTACGGGCTGGCGCTGTCGTTCAAGTTGCAGCCGATCTTTCTCGCTCCGGCGCTGGTGGTGCTCGCCCTGCGCGGCAGATTCGATTGGCGCTGGGCGGGTCTGGTGCCGGCGATCTATCTGCTGACTATCGTGCCCGCCTGGCTCGCCGGACGGCCGCTCGCTGAGCTGGCGGCGGTGTATGTCGGGCAGGCCGGCTTCTATCAACGCTTGGCCTCGAATGTCGCGAACGTTTTCGCATGGCTGCCGGCGGGACTGTACAGTCACTTCTATCCGGCCGGCTTGGCATGGGGTGTCGCTGTGATCTCGGCGCTGACGTGGGTCGCGGCGCAAGGGCGGGCGAAGTTGACCGAGGGGCGGATGTTGCAGTTGGCGCTGCTGTCGGTGTTGGTGATGCCGTACTGCCTGCCGAAGATGCATGACCGTTATTTCTTCTTCGCGGACGTCCTCTCGATCGCCTACGCCTTCCATTATCCGCGGCGCGCCTGGGTAGCGGTGGCAGTGACCGCAGTGTCGTTCTGCAGCTACTCGCCGTACCTCTTCCGCGAGGTGATCGTGCCGTTCCCGCTGCTGGCGTTCGTCCCCGGTGCCGTGATCCTCGCGCTGCTCTACGAGGCGGCGCGAACGGAAACGTATACCTGAGGTGTGTAGCTGCGCTCGGTAGAGCGCGGCAGGGGGCGCGGCGGGTCGGGCGGCTGGGTACGCACGCAGAAATCCCCCGCCTGCGGCGCTGAGGCTTTCGCCGGCGAAAGCCTCAGCCCTTTGGGAAAGGGGGGGCACACCTGAGGGAAAGAGGCGCTGCTAGCGGCGGCAGTTGGCGGCGCAGTTGTCGCCGCCGCTGGTGTTGCCGTCGTCGCAATCTTCACCGGCCTCCTGGACGCCGTTGCCGCAGATCGGTGGATCGCAGACGACTTCGTCCTGGACGTACAGGCCGCCGCCGAAGCACTCGCTGTGGCGGATCAGATTGGTGAGTAGCTCGCCGGCGCTGCGTCCGTAGGTGGCTTCGAAGTCGTCGGCGCCGCAATGGCGCTCGATGCGCGCTGCTGCGGTCTCTAGCGCGGCAGCGATGCGGTCGCGGCGGCGGTCGATCAGCGGCACTTTCTGCGAGCGCGGCACGTTGCTCGAGGCGATGCGATTCAACACGGCTCGTACTTGGCCGATGCTGAAGCGCAACATCTTGCGGGCGGCCGCGGCGGTCTCGGCAACGCAGCGAGCGGCAGGCTGATCGCGTGGCTGCACGGCACCGTTCTGCAGCAGCGGTCCAAAAATGGCGCTGAAGCCGGCATTCTCCGTCTGCCGGCACACGTTGATCATGTCGACCAGCGCTTCGTCGACGTCGACGTAGAGCAGGCCGCGCGCCTCGGTGGTGGTGCACACCTGGCGCACCAGGGCTCGCGTCTCCGCCCGTGCGCGCTGGATGCGGCTGTCGATCTCCGCCTGGGGACAGATCTCGCCGTTGAGCTGGGCCAGTCCACAATCGACGCGGGCCCGCAGGCCGCGCAGGCCGCAAGCGGCGGCGGCCTGGCTGATAGCGCGCTGGCAGCCGGCATGGCTACGCGGGTAGTTCCCCCAGATCTCGATATCCGCCGGAGGTCCATGCGCCGGCACCGCGGCCGCGCCTGCCAGCACCAGCACGGCCACCAGCAGCGATGATCGGCACAACAACATTGCCGGCGATGCTATCGGCCACACTTGCCCGATTCAACGAGCCCCAGCCGCCCCCGAGCCCCCCGCATTCGCAACTTTGTGGCGAACTGAAGTAAGGTGCGCCGGCTCATGTCCGATTCCTTTTCACCCGAGATCCGGCGACGCGCGCGTGCCGAGGCCGACAGTCTGCTGGTCCAGCGGCTGTACGCGACGCTCAAGCTGGTGGTGGTGATCCTGCCGCTGTACTCCGCCTTCGACTACTACACCGACCAGCCGCGTTTCGTCACCTTGCAGATCCTCAAAGCGGGCATGTTCCTGCTGACCTGCGCCATGCTGCTCGCCTTGCGCCGGCCCTCCAATGTGGTGCATGCCCGTGCCGTCGCCTTCGGCTTGGTCGGCGCGATGGTGACCGCCAGCGCCTCATCGGCGATGCTGACCCGCGAGTTCGTCGCCCATGGCCTGCTGTGCGTGATGTTCCCGCTGTTCACCGCCGCCTTTCTGCCGTGGGGTCGTCCGATCCAGATCCTGACCGTCCTACTGGCGGCGTTCGGTGGCGTGATCGGCATCCAAGGCATCACCGGGTCGCTGCAGCTGCTGATCGGCTATCCGAGCATCTTTGCCTTCTTTACCTGGATCGCTTCGATCTACATCGCCCACACCCTCGAGCGCACCCGTTTGACGCTGGCGCAGCAAGACGTCGAGCAATCGGCTCTCGAGTCACGGTTGCGCGATCAGGCGGCGATTTCGGCGGCGCTGGCGCGCATCGGCGAAGAGCTGATCGCCACCAACGATCGCTCGGTGTTGCTGCGGCGGCTGTGCGAGCTGACCACCGAGGTGCTCGACTGCGACTGCAGCTGGACCGCGATGAAGTCCGCCGACGGCGGATCGTTCGTCATCGCCGCCCGCCATGGCTTTGCGGAAGAGATCGGCGCGTCGCTCGATCTGCTCGTCGTGCCGGCCGAGGTGGTGCGCGCCGAGCTCGAAGCCGCCGACGGGGGCAGCCCGGTCGCCCGCGATTCGCCCGAGGATGCAGTCGGCCGGTTGGTGCGCGAGTTCGGCGTGCAATCCTGGGTAGCGATTCCGTTGCGACGCGGCGAGCAAATCAACGGCTTGCAAGGCGCGGGGTTCATCAGCCGCCCGGGGAAATTCGGGGCGCGGCAGGAGCGCATTCTCGAAGGGATCGCCCACCTCGCTTCGCTCGCGCTGCAGAGCAGCCAGCTGGTCGAAGATCTCGAGCAGGCCAACCGCATCAAGTCGGCATTCGTCGCCAACATGTCGCACGAGCTGCGCACCCCGCTCAATGTGATTCTCGGCTACAACGCCTTATTGCTCGAGGGCGACTTCGGGCCGCTGCAAGAAGAGCAAGCGGATGCCCTGGCTCGGGCCGATCGCAACGCGCGCGAGCTGCTCGACCTAATCAATGCGACGCTCGATCTCAGCCGGCTCGATGCCCGCCGCGTGCCGTTGAATCTCGATGACCTCGACGTTGCGGCGGCGATGCGCGAGCTCGAACGCGAAATCAAGGCGATGGCGGCCAACCGCGGTCTGCAGGTGCACTGGGCCATCGAAGAGGGGTTGCCGCCGATCCGCACCGATCTGCTCAAGCTGCGGATGATCCTCAAGAACCTGGTGCACAACGCGATGAAATTCACCAGTCGAGGGTGGGTACGCGTTGCGGTTGGCGCTCATGAGGGCGGCGTCGAGTTCGTGGTAGCCGACAGCGGCAGCGGCATTGCCCGCGAACAGCTGGGAGAGATTTTTCTCGCCTTTCATCAGGCGGCCGAGGCTCGCGACAAGGGCGGCGTCGGCCTGGGCCTGTACATCGTCCGCCGGCTGCTCGAATTGCTCGGCGGTACGATCACGGTCGACAGCGAGCTCGGCAAAGGAACCACAGTTCGTGTCCGGCTGCCGCTGCTGCCGCCGGCCGCGCTGCCGGCGGCGGCGACGAGCGATGCCGCCGGCGGTATGGTCGGCGCGGTCGAGCTGCCGGTGCCGATCACCGCGGCGAGCAAGCCGACGATCCGGATGGTGACATGAAGCGACTGCAGCTGCACTGGCAGATTCTGGCCGCAATCCTATTGGCGGTGTTCACCGGAGCGATCGTCGATAGCGAGTCGACCGTCGCCGGACTGCCGGTGGTCGCATCACTGGAGTTCGTCGGCGGCTTGTTCCTGCGCGGCCTGCAGATGCTGGTGGTGCCGCTGATCGCCTCGTCGATCATCTCGTCGGTCGCCAACAGTCGCTCGCAGCGCGACCTCGGCCAACTTGGCGCCCGCACCATCGGCTACTACCTGACCACCAGCACTCTGGCGATTCTGGTCGGGCTGGTGGTGGTCAATCTGTTCTCACCCGGTATAGTCGACGGCCGTCCGGCCGGTGATCGCTTGGGGCTCGGCGTGGTCTCGGCCGAAGCGCTGGCCAAGATCGAGGGGCACGGGTGGAGCGATATGTTGCTGACGCTGCAACGGCTGGTGCCCGCTAACGTCATCGCCTCGGCGTCGCAGAACGAGATGCTCGGAGTGATCTCGTTCAGTCTGATGTTCGGCTATTTCGTGGCGCAGATCCGCGCCGACTACTCCGAGCTGATGATCAAGTTTTGGGAAGCGATCGCCGAGACGATGATGCATATCACACTCTTCGTCATG
>DASPMH010000787.1:0-5252 GCA_035627175.1 Terriglobales bacterium
GCGATCGAGCCGATGGTGAATGCCGGCGGCAGCGATGTAGTTATCAAGGACGACGGCTGGACGGCTGTGACCGCGGATGGCCGGCGTTCCGCCCATTTCGAGCATACGGTCGCGGTTACGGACGATGGTCCGTACGTCCTCAGCGCGATCCAGTGAGTAGCGAGTTCCAAAGGAGCCGGCCGTGAAGGTGCGAACTTCTGTCAAAGTCATGTGCAAGAACTGTAAGGTGATCCGCCGCGAGGGCGTGGTCCGAGTGCTGTGCAGCAACCCTCGCCACAAGCAGCGGCAGGGCTGAGTCGCAGCCGGAGCGGAGTAGAAGAATGGCCCGAATCGCAGGAGTAGATCTACCGCGCAACAAGCGCATGGAGATCGCGCTGACCTACATCTACGGCATCGGACGATCGTCCGCTCGCCGGATCCTCGCCGACGCGCGGGTCGACGGAAACAAGAAGAGTGACGTCGTCAACGACGAGGAGCTCGTCCGCATCCGTCAGGTGATCGACGTCAGTTACAAGGTCGAAGGCGATCTGCGTCGCGAGATCGCAACGTCGATCAAGCGGCTGATGGACATCGGCTCGTATCGGGGACTGCGCCACCGGCGCAACCTGCCGGTGCGCGGCCAGCGGACCCACACCAATGCCCGCACCCGCAAGGGGCCGAGGCGTACCGTTGCCGGCAAGAAGCCGCCGCCCGGGAAGAAATAGGTAGGAGCGCCAGATGGCGAAAGAAGAAACAGCAGGTAAGGGCGGAGACAAGGCGACCGCTGCGGCCAAGCGCCGCAAAGCCAAGCGCGCGGTCAGCGAGGGCGTCGCCCACATCTACTCGACGTTCAACAATACCATCGTCGCGATCACTGATCCGGTCGGCAACGTCATCGCCTGGTCGAGCGCGGGATCGATCGGCTTCAAGGGCTCGCGCAAGGGCACCCCGTTCGCAGCACAGCTCGCTGCCGAAGCGGCCGGCAAGAAGGCCGCCGATCTCGGCGTTCGCTCGGTCGAGGTTCGGGTCAAGGGGCCCGGTGCCGGCCGGGAGTCGGCGCTGCGCGCTTTGCAAGGTGTCGGCTTCAACGTCAGCGTCATCAAAGATGTTACCCCGATTCCGCACAACGGCTGCCGCCCGCCCAAGCGGCGCCGCGTCTGATTGATCACTAGGAGGAAGAGCCTTGGCTCGCTATATCGATTCGGTTTGCCGGCTGTGCCGGCGTGAAGGACTAAAGCTCTTTCTGAAGGGCGAGCGATGCTACACCGACAAGTGTGCCATCGAGCGCAGGAACTATCCTCCTGGAGAGCACGGCCAAGGCCGTACCAAGCATTCTGAGTACGCCATCCAGCTGCGCGAAAAGCAGAAGATCAAGCGTATGTACGGCTTGATGGAGGCGCAATTCCGCCTCTATTTCGAGCAGGCGGAGCGGGCGCGCAGCGTCACCGGTGAGACCTTGCTGCAACTGCTCGAGCGGCGGCTCGACAACATGGTCTATCGGATGGGCTTTGCGACCTCGCGTCCCGAGGCCCGTCAGCTGGTTCGCCACGGCCATTTCATGGTCGATGGCAAACGCGTCGATATTCCGTCGTACCTGCTGAAAGCGGGACAGACGATCAGCGTGCGCGAGCGGAGTCGCAAGATCGTCCGCATCGTCGAGGCGCTCGATCAGGCGGAACGTCGCGGCGTGCCGGAGTGGCTCGAGGTGAGCAAGGATGCCTTCAGCGGTATGGTCAAGATGCTGCCGCGCCGTGCCGACCTGACGATGCCCATCAACGAACAGTTGGTGGTCGAGCTGTATTCGAAGTGATCCACTGGAACGATTCACCCTCTGGAGGTGATTGAGTATGCTGCCGCAAAGAAATTGGCGCGATCTGATCAAGCCGAAGAAGCTTCAGATCGAAGAAAAAGAGCTCACCCCGACCTACGGCAAGTTCGTTGCCGAGCCGCTCGAGCGTGGCTTCGGTACGACGATCGGCAACTCGTTGCGCCGAATCTTGTTGTCTTCGCTGCAAGGCGCCGCCGTTACCAGCGTCCGCTGCCACGGCGTGCTGCACGAGTTCTCGACCGTCGCCGGTGTGCGTGAGGACGTCGCCGACATCATCCTCAATTTGAAGGAAGTTCGCCTCAAGCTGAACGATGGCACCGAGGCCACCGCTCGTATCGAGGCGCGCGGCGAGGGCGAGATCAAGGCCGGCGACATAAAGGTCGGGCCGATGGTCGAGATCCTCAACCCCGATCATCACATCGCTACGCTCGCCAAAGAGGCCAAGCTCAACATGGAGCTGACCATCAAGGCGGGCCGCGGCTATGTCCCCGCCGATCGCAACAAGGACGAAGATGCGCCGGTCGGTACCATTCCGATCGATTCGATCTTCTCGCCGGTGCGCAAGGTGAACTACACCGTCACCAATGCGCGCGTCGGCCAGCGCACCGATTACGACAAGCTCAATCTCGAGGTGCACACCGACGGTAGCGTTCGCCCTGACGACGCCGTGGCCTTTGCTGCCCGGATTCTGCAGGACCAACTCTCGATGTTCATCAACTTCGAGGAGGCCCCCGAAGCGGCCGAGGCAGCGGAAGAGGCGCGTCCTGCCCTCAATGAGAATCTGTTCCGCCCGGTTGCCGAGCTCGAGCTGTCGGTTCGTTCCGCCAACTGTCTGCAGAACGCTGGCATCAAATACATCGGCGAGCTTGTCCAGCGCAGTGAAGGCGAGATGCTGAAGACCAAGAACTTCGGTCGCAAATCGCTCAACGAGATCAAGGAAATCCTGCGCGAAATGGGCCTCGACTTCGGCATGCATCTCGACAGCTTTCCGACGCGCGCCGACCTCGACGCTCGCTGGGCCAAGGAACGAGAGAGCGCCTGAGACATTGCCTGCCGTCCCTCGGGTCGGCTAGGAGACGCGAAATACCATGAGACACCTCAACAGTGGACGTAAGCTCAATCGAACGAGCGCCCATCGCAAGGCATTGCTGCGCAATCTCGTCACCTCCTTGATCGAGCACGAGCAGGTCAAGACCACCGACGCCAAGGCCAAGGAGCTGCGCCGCGTCGCCGACCGCATGGTCAGCCTCGGCAAGCGCGGCACGCTCGCCGCTCGCCGGCGCGCCGCTTCGTTCATCCGCAAGCGCGCCGTGGTCACCAAGTTGTTCGAAGAGGTGGCCACTCGCTTTCGCGATCGTCCCGGCGGTTACACCCGGATCGTCAAGATCGGTCCGCGTCACGGCGACGCCGCGCCGATGTCGGTGATCGAGCTGACCGACCGTGGCGAGTCCTCCAAGGCGGAAGCCGACAAGAAGCGCGAGCGCCGCGCCCGCCGCGTTCAGAAGAAAGAAGAGCAGGCGCAGCGTACTCCCACCGGCGCGCCCGCCTGAGGCCTACTTCCAACCGAGTACGTCGTCGATGCCGTAACGGCCGCGCGGCTGCTGATCGAGCCAGAGCGCGGCTCGGACAGCGCCGCGCGCCAGGCAATCACGACTGTGGGCGCGATGGCTCAGCTCCAGTCGCTCCCCTAATCCGGCGAAGATGACGGTGTGGTCGCCGACCACGTCGCCTCCCCGCAGCGCGAGCACGCCGATCTCCTCGGCCGTACGTTTGCCGACCAAGCCTTCGCGCCCGTAGACGGCGCTGCTGCGTAGCTCCCGCTGCGAGGCCTGGGCGAGCGTTTCGGCGAGCGCAAGCGCCGTGCCGCTAGGCGCGTCGACCTTCATGCGGTGGTGCATCTCGACGATTTCCATGTCGAACTCGCCGGCGAGTACGCTCGCCGCCTGACGGATCAGCCGCTGCAGTACCGCCACGCCGATGCTCATGTTGGCAGCGATCACCGTTCGCGTGCGGCCGGCGAGCTGGTCGAGCTCGGCGCGCTGATCGGCGCTGAACCCGGTGCTGCCGATGACTATGCCGGCTTGCTGCTCGACTGCGGTACGCAGATGGCCGAGAGCGCTGGCAGCATTGGTGAAATCCAAGGTCACGGTATCCGGCCCGGCGAGAGCGCCATAGTCGTCGGTCAGAGGCACACCGAGCTCGGCAATGCCGGCGACGGCACCGGCGTCGCGGCCCAGCGTCGGGTGTCCGGGCATCTCGATCGCACCGGCAATTTGGGCGCGCGGCTCTTCCGCCGCGACTCGCAAAATGGCGCGACCCATCCGACCGGCCGCTCCACAGACTATCACTCGGGTCGTCATTGGCCGCTCCGGGATCGTTTAGAGCAGCGCCAGCTTCTGCAGTTGATCGCGCAACGTCGCCCGCGGCCCGTCGCTCAGCGGCAACAGCGGCAGGCGCAGATCCTCCCCGCAGAAGCCGAGCATCGCCATCGCCGCTTTGACCGGAATCGGATTGGTTTCGAGGAACAAGGCCCGCATCAATGGCAGCATGCGATAGTGGAGGTCACGCGCCCTGGTGAAATCGCCCTCGAGCGCCGCGGCGGCAAGGTCGGCGCTGAGACGCGGAGCGACGTTGGCGGCGACGGAGATCACGCCACGCCCGCCGACGGCGATCACCGGCAGAGTCAGGGCGTCGTCGCCGGAATAAATCTCGAGCTTGTCGCCACAGAGACGATAGACCTCTGCCACTTCATCCAATGAGCCGGTCGACTCCTTCAGCCCGATGATCTCTTCGATCTCGGCGAGCCGCGCGATCGTCTTCGCCTCGATCTTCGAGCCCGTGCGTCCCGGTATGTTGTAGACGATCAACGGCAGCCGCGCTTCCGCGGCGATAGTGGCGTAGTGGCGAAAAATCCCCTCTTGCGTCGGCTTGTTGTAGTAGGGCGAGATCAGCAGCGCGGCGTCGGCGCCGGCGTTCTTGGCGGCTTTGGTCAGCGAGATCGACTCTGCGGTCGAGTTCGAGCCGGTTCCGGCGATGATCGGCACCCGGCCCCGCGCCGCCTTGATCACGGCGGTAATCACCTCGATGTGCTCGTCGTGCGACATCGTCGCCGACTCGCCGGTGCTGCCGCAGGGAACCAGCGCCGACGTGCGATGTTCGATCTGATGCTCGACGATGCGCGAGAGCGCCTCGTAGTCGACCTTGCCGTCGCGAAAGGGCGTCACCAACGCCGTCATCGACCCCTGAAACATCTGTCCTCCG
This sequence comes from Terriglobales bacterium, assembly GCA_035627175.1. Taxonomy (GTDB): domain Bacteria; phylum Desulfobacterota; class Binatia; order HRBIN30; family HRBIN30; genus DASPMH01. The sequence continues at coordinate 5,069 of DASPMH010000787.1, forward strand.
ATCCGCCCCTGATCCCTGCGGGATTCAAAGATCGATCTCGCCGCGGAAGGCTTCCTCGGCGGCGCCCGTCAGACGCACGTGGTTGTCGCTCTCGTTCCAGGAGACCTCGAGATCGCCGCCGTTCAGCCGGAGCACCGCTTTGCGTCCGGTGCGCTCGGTCAACACGCCCGCGACCAGTGCCGCG
>DASPMH010000788.1:0-4716 GCA_035627175.1 Terriglobales bacterium
TCGCGTTTGCTGCCCATCGACCGATGCCGCTGCCCGGGCTCGACCGACGACGTGGCGAACCAAGGCTCGCAGCGGCTCGGCCGGCTCGCCGAAGCTCCGCAGAGCACGCTCGGCGAGGCGCAGCTCCTCTTCGCCGCGGGCTTGGGCGCGGCGCAATCCCAGCGCGGTGACGAACGTCGACTTGTTGCGCTCGCGGTCGCGCTGCGGGCTCTTGCCGGTGATCGCGGGTGCGCCTTGATCGTCGAGGATGTCGTCGGCGATCTGGAAAGCCAGGCCGAGGTGGTCGCCGTAGCGGGTCAGTGCCCGCAGCGCGGCAGGAGACGCGGACGCGGCGATCGCGCCGATGCGCACTGCGGCCCGGATCAAGGCTCCGGTCTTGCGACGGTGAATGGCTTCGACGGCAGCGGCGCCGAGACGGCGCTGCTCCCCGAGGATGTCCTCGGCCTGGCCGGCGACCATGCCGAGAGACCCCGCCGCTTGTCCGAGCTCGGCGACGATGCGCAGCCCTTGTTGCGACGCCAACGAGCGCAGGCTCTGTCGCGCGATCAGATGGAAGGCTTCGGTCAGCAGAGCATCGCCGGCGAGGATGGCGACCGCCTCACCGTAGACGACATGCGTCGTCGGCCGGCCGCGGCGCAACTGATCGTCGTCCATCGCCGGCAGATCGTCGTGGATCAGCGAGTAGGCGTGCACCAGCTCGATGGCGCAGGCGTAGCCGAGGACGCTGCGCGCCGGCTGTCCCACCGCCTCGGCGGCGGCCAAGCAGAGGATCGGCCGAATGCGCTTGCCCCCGCCCAGCAGTCCGTGACGCATCGCGCGACTCAAAGGCCCGGAGCCGGTGATCGCATCGAGATGGCGGGCGAGGGCGCGATCGATCTGACGCTGCCGAGCGGCGAGGTAGCGACCGAGATCCATCAGCGCGACGGTCGCGTCACTCTTCGTCTTCCTCGCGCGGCATAGGCTGTAGCCGCATCGATCCGTCGGTGCCGCGCGTCAGCAGCTCGACCTGGGCCTCGGCCGCGGTCAATCTTTCGCTGAGCACCCGCACCAGACCGATGCCGGACTCGAAGGCCTGCAAGGCGTCCTCGAGCGGCAGATCGCCCGACTCGAGCTTCTTGACGATCGCTTCGAGCTGGGCGACGCCCTCGTCGAAGCGCTGAATTTTGATCTCTTCTGCCATTGTCTTCCCCCGCTTCAAGCCGGCGGCTCGATGGTCTCGACGCGCACCACGGCAGCGCCCTCGTGGAGGATCAGCTTGAGCGGCTCACCGAGCCCGAGCTGCGCCGCACGGGTGACCACGCTCTGATCCTGCTGCTTGCGAACGATGGTGTAACCGCGCTCGAGGCAAGCCAGCGGACTGATCGCCTGCAGGTGTTGGGCGCAGCTCGCCAGGGTATCGCGAGCCCGACGCAGATTGGCGGCCATGGCGCGCACCGATCTCTCGCCGAGATCGTCGACGCGCACCTGTAGTTGCTGCAAGGTCTGCCGCGGATCGCGCAACTGTCGCCGCAATGCCGTCAGGCCATGTCCCTGGCGTTGGATCTGGCGCTGCGTACAAGCGCACAGCGAGCGCAGCAGGGCGGCTAGCTGTTGATGCAAGTCGCGGCGATCGGGCACCACCAATGTCGCCGCCGCCGTCGGTGTCGCGGCGCGATGATCGGCGACGAAATCGGCGATGGTGAAGTCGATCTCATGGCCCACTGCGGAAATGACCGGTACCGGCGCGGCCGCAATCGCGCGAGCGACACGTTCGTCGTTGAAGGCCCAGAGATCTTCCAAAGAGCCGCCGCCGCGGCCGACGATGACCACCTCGACCGCGGCGACGCGAGTGATCTCGTCGAGCGCGGCAACGATGTCCGGCGGCGCGTCGCGCCCTTGCACCAGCGCCGGGCGGACGATGATGCGGGTGCCTGGGGCGCGGCGGCGCAGGGTCACCAGCATGTCGTGCAGCGCCGCGCCACGCCGGCCGGTGACGATGCCGATGGTGCGCGGCAGATAGGGTAGGGGGCGTTTGCGACTCTCGTCGAACAGCCCCTCGGCCTGGAGCTTCTGTTTCAGTTGCTCGAGCGCCAGCTGCAGGGCGCCCAATCCTTGCGGCTCGATGGTGTCGACATACAGCTGCAAGCTGCCCTGTGCGTCGTACAAGCTGACCCGGCCGCGAATCACCACGGCCAGGCCGTTGGTCAGCCGAAAACGCACCTGCCGCAGGGTATTGCGGAAGAGGACCGCAGCGATCTGGCTCTGCGCGTCTTTCAGGACGAAGTAGCAGTGGCCGGACGGCGCCGTGCGGCAGCTGGAGATCTCTCCCGCGACCCACACCTGCCGAAAGCCGTCGTCGAGCACGGCGCGCAGGCGCTGGGTCAGCTCGGAGACCGAGAGGATCTTCGGCTGCGGCCGCGCCGCCGTGCTCAGCGACAGTTGCTGCATCGTTACTCGCGCTGGGCGACGACGGTCTTGAAGACGTTCCAGCTCTTGAGGAGGTCGAGGGCGCGGCGCAGCTGCGGATCCTGCTCGATGTTGAGCTGACCGAGGTCGACCGGCGCAGCTTCGCTCTCCGGCGTGGACTCCGGCGCCTGGTTCTTCTGCTCGAGCTCTTTCTTGCTGGGGAAGTGACCCGGCAGATTCTGTTCGCGGATCGGCGCGGTGCGGTCCGGCTTCTCCGATTTATTGGACGCGAGCACCGCCGGCGGCGGCTCGACGATGATGTCCGGAGTGATGCCGGTTGCCTGGATCGAGCGACCGTTCGGGGTGTAATAGCGCGCCGTGGTCAGCCGGATCGCGGCATTCTCTTCGAGCGGTAGAATCGTTTGCACCGAGCCCTTACCGAAGGTTTGCGTTCCGAGCACCAGCGCGCGCTTGTGATCCTGCAGAGCGCCGGCGACGATCTCCGAGGCGCTGGCGCTGCCGCCGTTGACCAGGACGATCATCGGGAACTCGGTGCGGCTGCCCTTCTTGTGGCCGAAGTACTTGTGGCGCTGATTCTCGAGGCGGCCATCGGTGTAGACGATCAGACCGGAGTCGACGAACTCGTCGGCGACCTTGACCGCTTGATTGAGCAAGCCGCCGGGATTGTTGCGCAGGTCGAGCACCAGACCGGCGAGCGGGCCACCGCTTTCCTGCTCGAGCTTCTCCACGGCCTTGTCGAGATCGGTGCCGGTGCGCTCCTGAAACTGGGTGATGCGCAGATAACCGTATCCCGGGTCGAGCAGGCGCGACTTGACGCTCTGGATGCGGATGACCTCGCGCACCAGAGTCAAAGTGATCAGGGTCGGAGCGCCCTCGCGGCGGATCGATAGACGGACCTTGGTGCCCTCCGGGCCGCGCATCCGTTTGACCGCCTCGACCAGTGGCATGTCCTTGGTGAACTCATCCTCGATCTTGAGGATCTGATCGCCGGATTTCACGCCGGCACGATACGCGGGGGTATCTTCGATCGGCGAGACGACCGTGAGGACGTCGTCGCGCATGGTGATCTCGATGCCCAAGCCGCCGAAGCTGCCGCGGGTGTCGACCTGGAGCTCGTTGTACATGTCCGGCGGGAGGTAGGCGCTGTGCGGATCGAGTGCCGACAGCATGCCGGTGATTGCACCGTCGATCAGCTGCTTGGTGGTGACCTCGTCGACGTAGGTCTTGCGCACCAGAGCGAGGACACTGGTGAACGCCTCGACTCGCTCGTAGGTTTCCTTGGCTACCGCTGAGACGCGGCTCACCATGTTGCCTGCCGACAGAAAGACGATCGTCGCCAGGCTCGCCAAGAGCGCGGTAGTCAGGGTCTGCTTGCGGAAACGCATTTCGATTCGCTGTCCTCTCTCGGGAAAGATGTCGGCGGGATTATAGAGAATGGCGCGCAAGCTCACAATTCGACTCGTCGTCAGAATTGGAATTGATCGCCTCGAGCGCCGACCCTATCATCGCAGGCACGGCGCAGCTTCGAGCGCTGGGTGGAACGGAGGCGACATGGGATCGGTCAGTGAAGCCAACCTGACGGAGTTCTTTCGTGACCTGCTGCGTGAGGCGATGCGCAGCCAAGCTGTCGATTCAAGCGAGGACACCGAGTTCTACTTGGTCAAGCTGCTCGAAAGCTTCATCAAACCCGACCACGACTGGCTCGACCGGCCGCTGGCCCTCGAATTCCTGGAGTCCTTCCACAGCCCCGACCGACTTCGCTACGGCAAGCTGAAGAGGGTAGGGGACACCACTCTCTTCCTGTCCGGCATCTTCATGGAGAGCCTGCACCGCAAGGTGGTCGGCCCCGACTATTACATCTCTCTCGGCAGGAGCGCCTACGAGCAGCTCTCCGGCCTATCGGCGGAGCTGGGGGCCCATGTCGGCGACTCCTTTGCCGAGCTCGCCGATCGGTTCACCGACTACGTTCGGGTGCTGGCCGAGCTCAGTCTGGAGCAGATGTTTCAGGGCGATGCCACCGCGCTGCGGGTCTATACCCGCTGGCTCTACACCCGCGGCGAGAATGACCGGCGCTGGCTGACCCGTCACGGGATCATTCCGTTCGTGCCGGACCATCCGCGGCGGCATTGAGGCGGATCAAGCCGGTTTGACGTTGGTCGCGGTCAGCACCGTGAACAGCGAACGGCCGGAAGTCTTGTAGCTCTGCTCGATCCGCAGGGGCAGGCCGGCCAGTAGCTCCGGCAGCGACAAGGTGTGCCAGCCGAGGCGGCGGGTGACCGTCTCGCTCATCCGGTCGAGGGTGGCGAGCAT
>DASPMH010000789.1:0-2057 GCA_035627175.1 Terriglobales bacterium
TGGCCTTGTCCTTCTGCTTGTTGTCGCGCTGCTTCGCCTTCGGCGATTTATCGCCCATATTCCACCTCGCGGTTGATCCTGCGCCGACCCTCGCAGCCAATCCCCCAAAGCGCAAGCCATGTGGTCACGCCGGTATCGCCCCTTCCCAAAGGGCTGAGGCTTTCGCCGGCGAAAGCATCAGCGCCGCAGGCGGGGATTTCTGCGAGCACGCCCGGGTTGGTGGCGGCTGCGGGGGCGGAGTGCTATCGGGCGCGGGTGGAGACGGTGATATCGATCCGGGCGCTGACCAAGACCTATGCGTCCGGTTTGCGCGCCCTCGATCGGATCGATCTCGATATCCACCGTGGCGAGATCTTCGCCCTGCTCGGACCGAACGGCGCCGGCAAGACGACCTTGATCAGTGTCGTCTGCGGCATCGTCAAGCCGACCTCGGGCAGCGTGCAGGTCGATGGCCATGACATCGTCACCGACTTCCGCGCCGCGCGCCGGCGCATCGGGCTGGTGCCGCAGGAGCTGTCGACCGACATGTTCGAGACGGTGTGGGCGACGGTCAACTTCAGCCGTGGCCTCTTCGGCAAGCCGAAGGACCACACCCACGTCGAGAAAGTGCTGCGGGCGCTGTCGCTGTGGGACAAGCGCGACAGCAAGATCATGACCCTGTCGGGCGGGATGAAGCGGCGGGTGTTGATCGCCAAGGCGCTGTCGCACGAGCCGCAGATTCTCTTCCTCGACGAGCCTACCGCGGGTGTCGACGTCGAGCTGCGCCGCGACATGTGGCAGATGGTGCGCTCGCTGCGCGCCACCGGCGTCACCGTCATCTTGACGACCCACTACATCGAAGAGGCCGAGGAGATGGCCGACCGCATCGGCATCATCCACCACGGCCGCATCATCGTCGTCGAGGAGAAGGAGGCGTTGATGCGCAAGCTCGGCAAGCGCGAGCTGATTCTGCATCTGCAACAGCCGCTGGCGCAGATCCCCGCCGGACTCGATGGCGCAGCGCTGCAACTCTCCGGCGACGGCACCCAACTGTCGTACTCGTTCGATGCGACCCGCGAAGGAGCGCGCATCCCGGAGCTGCTGCGCCGGCTCGACCAGCTCGGCATCGGCTACAAGGACCTGGCGACGCGCGAGAGCTCGCTCGAAGAGATCTTCGTCAGCCTGGTGCGCAGCCAATGAACCTCTACGCCGTACGGGCAATCTACGTCTTCGAGATGGCGCGCACCTTCCGCACTCTGGTGCAGAGCATCGTCTCGCCGGTGATTTCGACCTCGCTCTATTTCGTCGTCTTCGGCTCGGCGATCGGCTCGCGTATGGCCGAGGTCGATGGCGTTGCTTACGCCGCCTTTCTGATCCCCGGGCTGACGATGCTGTCGCTGTTGAACGAAAGCATCTCCAACGCCTCGTTCGGCATCTACATGCCGCGCTTCTCCGGAACGATCTACGAGGTGTTGTCGGCGCCGATCTCGGCGCTCGAGATCGTCCTCGGCTACGTCGGCGCGGCGGCATCGAAGTCGATCCTGCTGGCGGTGGTCATCCTGGCGACGGCGCGGATCTTCGTGCCCTACGGCATCGAGCATCCGCTGTGGATGTTCGGCTTTCTGGTGCTGACGGCGATCACCTTCAGCCTGTTCGGCTTCATCATCGGTGTCTGGGCCGACGGCTTCGAGCGGCTGCAATTGGTGCCGATGTTGGTGGTGACGCCGCTGACCTTCCTCGGCGGCAGCTTCTACTCGCTCGATATGCTGCCGCCGCTTTGGCAGAAGATCTCGCTGATCAATCCGGTGGTCTATCTGATCAACGGCTTTCGCTGGAGCTTCTACGGCAAGGCGGACGTCAGTCCCGAGGTCAGCATCGCGATGACGCTGATCTTTCTGTTCGCTTGCGTTGCGGTGGTCGGGTGGATTTTTCGCACGGGCTATCGGTTCAAGGCTTGATCGGTTGCACCACCAAGGCGCGAAGGGCACGAAGGTTTCCGAGACGGAGGAGGGCGCGATGGAGAACAGCAAGCTGGCGGGCAAGGTTGCGGTTGTCACCGGGGCTTCGAGTGGGATCGG
>DASPMH010000790.1:0-2728 GCA_035627175.1 Terriglobales bacterium
CGGAAGACCAAGCCGAGCGCCGAGTGGTGCAGGTGCTGATCCTGCCTGCAGCGGGCAATACCGGCGCCCTCGATTATCTCGTCCCGGATGAGCTCGCCGAGCCGGAGGTCGGGGTGCGGGTGTTGGTGCCGCTCGGCGGCCGAAGCGCGATCGGTATCGTGATCCGCAAGCTTGCCGCATCGGCAGTTCCGAAGTTGCGACCGATAACGACGGTGCTCGAACCGCGGCCGGTGCTAGACGCGGCGTTGCTCGAGCTGTGCCGCTGGATGGCCGACTACTACCTCGGCTCCTTCGGCGAGGCGGTGACGGCCGCTCTACCGGGAAGCGTCCGCATCAAAACCGAGCGGGTCGTTCGCTTGCGGCCGCAGGAGTCGAATGTTGCAGGAGGCGAACGACCGCCACTGCAGTCGGCGATCCTCACCTGGCTCGCCGAGGGCGAGCAGAGCCTGCGCGTCATCAAACGCAAGCTCGGCGACGAAGGGATGCGGGCGGTGGCTGCGCTGCGCCGCCAAGGCCAGGTCGCGATCGAGCATCACCTCCGGCCGGCGTCCGGGCACACGCGGCATCGTCGCTTCTACCGCGTCGTCCGGCCCCTCGGCACCGAGGAGCAGGCCGAGTGGGCCAACCGGCGCGCCGCCAGCTTCCGCATCTACGCCTATCTCGCCGAACACCCGCTCCAGAGGGCGCCGATCGCCGAGCTCGAAGCGAGCTTCCCGGCGGTACTGCCGAAATTGCGCCGGCTTCAAGCCGCAGGTGTGGTGGGCATCGTGGAAGAGGAGGTGCTGCGACCCGTGCTGCCCGATTATCAACCGGTCGATCGGCCGGTGGTTCTCTCACCGGCACAGCAAGAAGCGGTCGCGCGAATCGCGGCGACCGACGGCTTCGCGCCGTTTCTACTATGGGGCGTCACCGGCAGTGGCAAAACCGAGGTCTACCTCCACGCCATTGCCGCCTGTCTCGGCCGCGGGCAGACGACCGTGGTCTTGGTTCCGGAGATCTCGCTGACCCATCAGGTCGTCGACCGCATCCGAGCCCGGTTTCAGGATAGCGCCATCGCGGTGCTCCACAGCGCCTTGAGCGATGGTGAGCGCTGGGACGAGTGGCGGCGTATCGCCGTGGGCGCCGCCCGTATCGTCGTCGGGGCCCGCTCTGCCGTGTTCGCGCCGTTGCAGAATCTCGGCCTGGTGATCGTCGATGAGGAGCACGACCCTGCCTACAAGCAGCAGGATGGGCTGCGCTACAACGGCCGCGACGTTGCCGTAATGCGTGCCAAGCTCGCCGCTTGTCCGATCGTCCTCGGTTCGGCGACGCCGGCGCTGGAAACCTACCGCAATGCCCGCAGCGGGCGCTACGGTTTGCTCGAGTTGCGCGAGCGGGTCGAATCGCGCCCGTTGCCGGCGATCGAGCTGGTCGACCTGCGCCGTGCCGGCAAGGGGGCACACGCCGTACTCCTTTCGCCCAAAATGCTCGCCGCGCTGCGCGCCAACGTCGCCGCCGGCGCGCAGAGCCTGGTGTTTCTCAATCGGCGCGGCTTCGCCAATTTCCTCCAGTGCCATCAATGCGGCGATCCACTGCAATGTCCGAACTGTAGCGTCAGTCTCACCTATCACCAGCGCTGGCAGGCACTGCGCTGCCATCACTGTGACCACACCATGCCCGTCCCGCCGAGCTGCCCCCATTGCGGCGGTGTCGCTCTCGGCGGGGCCGGGGCGGGTACCGAGCAAGTCGAGGGTGCGCTGAAGAAGCTGGTGCCGGGGGCGCGGGTGGCGCGCATGGATCGCGACACCACCAGCCGCAAGGGAGCGCAGCGCGAGATCCTGGCGGCATGGGAGAAGGGCGAGCGCGACATCTTGATCGGCACCCAGATGATTGCCAAGGGACACGACGTCCACGCGGTGACTCTGGTTGGTGTGCTGCTCGCCGACTCGGCGTTGAACTTCCCCGATTTTCGCGCTGCCGAGCGAACCTTTCAGACGCTGGCCCAGGTCGCGGGGCGAGCCGGGCGCGGCACCCAACCGGGCCGCGTCATCATCCAAACCTATCAGCCCGGCCACCCGAGCCTGAAGTTCGCGGTGCACCACGATTATCGTGGCTTCGCCGAACACGAGCTCGCCGGACGGCGGGCGCTCGGCTATCCGCCATTCGCGCGCCTGGTGCAGATCCGCTGTGAGGGCGAGCAACCCGCCGCGACGGAACATTTGGCGCAGCGTCTACGTCAGGCCTTGGCACAGGTTCCGGAGAGTGTACATGTCCTCGGGCCGAGCCCGGCACCGCTGGAGAAGGTGCGGCGGCGCTATCGCTGGCACATCCTGCTGCGCGGCCGCAGCGGCAGCGAGCTGCGCCATGCCGCCAAAGCGGCGCGCGCCGCGGTGCAGACCGAAGCGCGCCATCATCAGATCCGAGTTCTCGTCGACGTCGACCCCTACGACATGCTCTGAAAAAGGGCCTCTAAAAAGGGATGACCCCCATTTGGGCGGCGGCAGGCAATCTGGGAATCGCCTGCCGCCGCGCCAGGAACTTGCTGCTGTCGGTTCAGTCGCAGTGGTCGGGGCCGAGCCTGCCGTTGTTGTATTCATCGAGGGTTGCCGCGAGCTCGATACCTACCGCGCGCGAACCGTTGCGTGGGTTGCTGCCGAGGGCATTGGCGGCGAGCCAGGCATTGGCCTCGGCGATCGTATCACTGATGGCGTTGGCGTCGGCGCCACTGGCGACGTTGAGCATCGCCGCG
>DASPMH010000791.1:0-3145 GCA_035627175.1 Terriglobales bacterium
TTCGCAGTGGGCCGTCACCGCCGATGACGAAGCGACACTGCGGATGGCTGCGAACGAGCTCGGCTGCGGCGCGCAAGAACAGCTCATGGTTCTTCTGCCGCACCATGCGGCCGATGGTGATGATCGTCGGGGCTCCGTCGAGCTTCGCCGCCGGCTGAAAGCGCACCGCGTCGACGCCGTTGTGAACGATGCAGATGCGTCCGGCCGGAGCGCGGTAGTGGCGGACGATGAAGGCTTCGACGTCGGCCGAGTTGACTACGATCGCTGCGCTCATCCGAAAGGCGATGGTGTTGGCGATCTGGTTGGCGCGATTCTGAACCTTGCAGTTGCGCGCCGAGGTGATCAGTGGCGCGCGTACCCCGAGCCGGCGCGCGGCTGCGGCATAGGCGTTGGCGATGAACAGCCACGAGTGAATCAACTGAACTCGGTCCGCCCGCATTGCCGAAGCGAGACGGAGAGCCCGCAGTGGGCCGCTGCCGGCGATCTGTCGCACCCGAGCCGCCGAGGCGGTCATGCGCGCGATCAAGGTGGGATCGGCACTGCCGAGGCTGTAGACAGTCGGCGCGAAGGTCGCTCCCAAGCCGCGCACCAGCTCGGCGAGCTGGCCCTCGGCCCCACCGAGGGTCAATTGCCCGATCACCAGACCGAGACGAACTGGCTCGCTCGCCGCGGCGTTCATTCGCCTTCGTCGCTCCGCAAGGCGCCGGCCCGACGGTAGACCTGCAGCGCGCCGAAGCGCTCGACCGGCTGGTAGCCTTGCGCCAGGACGGGAACGAGATCTTCCCAGCTGCCATCGGGGAAGACGACCAGCCGCGGCCTACCCGTTTCCACCAGAGCTTTGATCTGGTCGCGACTGCGCACGTGGTAGCGGCGCTGCGCCTCGGCGTCGAGCTTTTTGGCGACGTTCGACTCCCAGAAACCGACGCCGCCGAACCCGGGCCGGCGCGCCAATACCGGGTAACCTTCCCACCACGACAACACCGCATCGTCCGGAGCCGCCTCGCGGTGCAGGTAGTTGGCCACCTGTTCGACATTGTCGAGGCGCCACAGCGATAACTTGCGCCCGCGGTACGACTCGCTCGCCGCCGGCCGCAAGGCGAACAGCAGGCCGAAGACGTAGACGCCGCTGACTCCGAGCAGCCAAGAGCGGCGCGACCACAGCAGCGGAACGACGGGCAGCGAGGCGAGTAGCAGGAACGGTATGATCTGAGCGGTGTACTCGAGATACGTCGGGGTAGCGCTGAGATACGCCAGCGCCAGCATCAGCGCGCAGGCCAGCGCCAGGCGATGGCGAGCGTCGCCCCACCAGGCACCAAGGCCGGCACCGACCCAGAGCACCAGATTCTGCGGCAGGAACAACCAGCGACCGAGCGTGACGACCTTTTGCTGGAGGATCGCTACCACCCCGGTCAGCTCGCGACGCAGGCTGTGGAAGCCGTAGTTGCCGAACCAGAAGGCATCGAAGTCACGGCTCGCGATCCACAGGCACGGCAACAGCCCGATCACCGCGCCGGCGGCGAAGATCGGTGCGCGCCGTGGAGCTTGGCGCGCGACCCACAGGAACAGCACGCCGACCACTGCGACCGCAGGCAGGCGCGTGCCGATGGCCAGGCCGCCGCACAATCCCGCGGCTGCCGCTCGCCACGACGAGCTGCGGCTGGCGATCAGCACGAAGGCCCACACCAGCCAGAGGTTGGCGAGGCCGTAGGTCTTGGTGACGGTCAGGTAGTTCCAGAAGATGACGTGCCCGGCATAAGCGAGGGCGACCGTCGCCACCACCGCGGGCTTGCGACTCCAGCGCCAGGCGATTGTGCACAACACTCCGAGCGTCAAGGCTCCGGGGATGACACTGACCATGCGGCTGAGCACGATCGACGGCCCGGCCACCGCAATCTGCACCGCCTGCACGTACGGGAGATAGGGCATCTGCGGGAAGAAAAAGTCGGCGTACAGCCGATCGCCCTGCAACACTCGCCAGGCTCCGGCGAGATAGAAGCCTTCGTCCGGGTTGACGCCGTGCCCCAGAGCCAAAGAGCCGAGCAGCACGGCCTCGACCAAGGTTGCGAGGACGAAGATCAACAGCTCGATGCGACGATTGCCACCTGCCACGCGCCACCGCTCAGCGTGCTACGGCGGGCGCTGCGCCCTGCCCGTCCGGCTCTTGCATGGCTACGTCGGGTGCCGCCGCCTCGCCGGCGACGTTCGCGGCGCGCCGCGAGCGCGCCTTGGCGAGCAAGCCGGTACGCTCGACGAAGCTCGCCACCTCCTCGGCGACCAGGCGATGCCCCGGTGCCTGCCAGTGCTCGGTGAAATAGAAATTTTCCTTCGGTCGGGAGCGGAAGACGGGCAGCAGGTCGAGCATGGGGATACCCTGGTCTTCGGCGAAATCGATCAGACGGCGATTGGGTTGATCGTAGCCGAACTCGGTGGCGTCGAGTTGGTACTTCGCCAAGGTCTCCTCCCACACCCGGGGCGACGCCTGCTTGTGCGCGGGATTGATGATCACGCCGACGGCAATGCCCCGCTCCGCGGCCTTGGCGGCAAGCCGCTGCAAGCTCTCCTCGATCAGACGCAGGCCATCCTGGGTACGCGGGCTCGGCTGATGCGCGTGGATCTGCATCATCTGCCGGCCGCTGACGCCGGCGCGATAGCGCCGCAGCATGATGTAGACCTGGCTGTTGTGCCGGAAGAACCAGCGGATCTGGCGCGCCAGGCTGCGTTTTCCCTGCCAGCGGTGCAGCTGCTCGGAGAACTTGAGATTGTCGGTGACGTCGTTGAAGACGGCGATCGACAACAGCACCATGTCGGGCTTGACGACATCGACCATCTGCTCGAACAGCTTTACTTCCTGAGTCGTGCCGTACCCGGGTATGCCGCCGTTGATCACCTCGACAGGAACACCGAGACGTTGGCGCAACAGTCCTTCGAGGTAGCGCGGATAGGTCTCTTCGATCAGCACCCCCTGGCCGAAGACCATCGAGTCGCCGAGCGTCAGGATACGCAGCCCGTTCGCCGGCGGATCGCCGAATTCACGCTCGCGGAAACCCCACGAGTTCGTCTGCAGCGGAATGTCGGTACGGAGAATCTTGCCGTCGTAGTGCGGCACCATGCGGAAGCCGACATTCGGATCCCGCTCGATCAGATC
>DASPMH010000792.1:0-4925 GCA_035627175.1 Terriglobales bacterium
GCCGTCTACCGACGGCAGCTACACCGCTGCAGACAAGGGTGACCTGGCCGCCGTCTACCGACGGCAGCTACACCGCCGCTGACAAGGGTGACCTGGCCGCCGTCTACCGACGGCAGCTACACCGCCGCTGACAAGGGTGACCTGGCCGCCGTCTACCGACGGCAGCTACACTGCCCTGGGAGCCTTGGCCGGTGCGATACCAGCAAGCAGTTGCTGCAGCGTGTCGGGCGGCACCGGCTTGACCAGATGCGCGTCGAACCCTGCCTCGCGGGCGCGCTGCTTGTCGCCTTCTTGGCCCCAACCGGTCAGCGCCACCAGGTACATTTGCTTGCCCCATTGCTGATGGCGAATCCGGCGCGCGACCTCATAGCCATTCGCCTTGGGCATGCCGATATCCAGTAGTACCACCTGCGGTTGGATGCGCTCGGCCGAGGCGATCGCGGATTCGCCGTCGAAGACGGTATGGACCTCGTGCCCGTCGATTTGCAGCAGCAGCGCCAAGCTTTCGACCGCGTCCTGATTGTCGTCGGCGAGAAGGATTCGCTTGGGAGCACCCGGCGCTCCCGCCTGTGCCGGCGCCACCGTCGCCGCGGTAGGCGGGGCATTCACCGGCACGCGTACGCGCATCTCGGTGCCGCAGCCCGCGCCACGGCTGAACGCCTCGATCGTGCCCCCATGCAAACGGATGATTTGCTGCGCCAGAGTCAAGCCGATGCCGAGGCCGCCCTGATCGTCGAGAGCTCTATCGACGCGTGCGAAGAGTTCGAAGATCTGATGCACCTTATCGGCTGGAATGCCGACGCCGTTGTCTTTGACATCGATCGTTAAAGTGTCGCCGCTGATGGCGACCACCAGCTCGATGCGGCCCCGAGGGAGTGTGTATTTCGCGGCGTTGCCGAGCAGATTGCAGAGCACCTGCACCATGCGCTCGCGATCGATCCAGACCTCGACGGGATCACTCGGCAGTGTGGTGTGCAGCTCGTGCCCCTTGGCTCGTAGCTCGTCGCCACAGGCGTCGAGGGCGGCATCGATCAACTCGTGGCACCAGACCCGCTGCCGCCGAATCTCGAGCATGCCGCGGGAGATGCGGGCGACGTCGAGCAGATCGTCGACGAGCCGCGACATTTGCATCACCTGGCGCTCGATCATGCTGACGGCGCGGCTGGACTGGGCGTCGATCGAACCCTTGAGCTTGAGGTAATGAGCGGCATTGCGCATCGGTGCGAGCGGATTGCGCAACTCGTGAGCGAGGATGGCGATGAACTCGTCCTTGCGCTGATTCGACTGCTCCAAGAAGGATGCGAGCTCGTCTGCCTGGCGCTGCATTTCCGCTTCGCTAGCGCGGCGGGCGCGCTCTTGGGTGCGGACGTTGGCGAGCGTCCACCACAGCGATCCGATGATTAGGAGTAGCTCGACGACCGTCCGACCGGCGCTGCCGAAGGCGGTGTCGACCAAGCCGTATTTTTGCGCGCTGACGCGGAGAAAGCCGATACTCACCGACAGCACCACGATGATCGGCACGGCCCGGCGTGCCAACATGCCGGCCGCGCCGCCGTCGAGCAGTGTTCGCATCGGCTCGCGTTCCGGCACGCTCGCGACGATGCCTATGGCGAGCGCCAAGACGACTGTGCCGGTCTGCATCGCAATCGCGGTCAGTTGCGGGATCGTGTACATCGGCTCGGCGCCGTAGAGGTGGCCGGTCAGCGATAGCGTCGCCAAGGCGACGACAGCGACGCCCAGCTTGGCACTGAAGCCGCGTCGAGGCGGCTGCTCGAGTAGCAGCAGGGCCGTGCCGATCAGCAGAAACGAGAGACTCGCGGGCGGGCCCATGCGCATCGGCGCGGTCGCGGCCGCACCCCAGTTGCGATGGAATAGGAGAGTGTCGATACCGAGGTTGATGCCGGTCAGGTGCTGGGACAAGGTCAGTGCACCGATGGCACACAACAGCGACGCCGACACGCGGCGCCAGCCATGTCGGGGTTCCGGCGCGGTGCGGGAGCGCAACAACAGCGACAGCCCGCCGAGGATGCTGCACAAGGCGGTGTTCGGAAACATCGCGATGCCGTCATTCTTCCAAGACGTCAGTCGCGGTATCTCCGCGGCCCAACCGATCAGCGTAATGATGCCAGCGAAAACGGCGTAGGCGCCGCATGCAGCCGCGACCGCTCTCGCCCGGCTGAGAAGGTTGGTGGTGCTCTGCGACATGCGGGTACGGTCGCAGGCTAGCCGAGCCAACCGAGATGCGGAAGCCCGTACTGTCAGGAAATATTGAGGCGTGGCGGTCGGCCGCCACGCCTGCTCGAAAGGGAGATCAGGCGGCCGCGCCGCGCCCGCGTTTGCGGCGTGCGCCGCCGCGCCGGCCGCCCTTGCCGAATTTCGCCTCCAGCTTCTGCTGGATCCGCTGCGCGTCTTCGCGCTTCGACTTGTCGACCAGGAATTCCTCGACCGAATGACCTTGTTGAAAGGCATCGGCGAGCCAGCGGGCGACCTGACCGCGGCCCGTCCAGGCTTCCTTGGTAGCAGGATTGACGAACCACGGCTGGATCTTCATGCCGCGCATCTTGCTCGTCCGTCGCTTGCCCGCGCCGCGGCCGCGCCGGGCACCACCGGCGCTCTCGTCGCCGTTGGCCGCACCCGCTCCCGCCGGAGCAAGGGCGGGACTGATCGCCGGCGGGCGGCCACGACGCGCCGGAGCGGCGCCGCCTGACAAGCGCCCGACGATATCGGCAACGTCGATGCCGAGATCACGCGCCTGAGTGCGAATCGTATCTACCAGAGAATCGACCTCGCGTTGGCGCAATACTTCGAGCGCGCGCTGCGCCCGCTGCGCCAATGCTTCGAGCTTCGGTCGCGATAACTTCGTCAGTTTAGAAAGTTGGGGATCCGGCATGAACTGGCCTCCGCTAGGTGAAGATGCAGGGGTAATAGCCGTTCAATTCGGCAGGCGCAATGAAGGTATCCCTAGGTTGCTAATATCCGCGAGGCGATCCGCTTATTGAAAACCATTTGCAGCAAGCCAAGCGTCGATCGCGGCGCTTACTGCTGTGGGCTGATCGAGGTACAGCCAATGAGTCCCGCTAAGCACCTGCCACTGCGCCTCGGTGAAAGCGATTCGGTTGGTAGCGGCTTGCCAAGCAGCGCTTTGCGAGGCGACCAATACCAGCGTCGGGCAGCCGATAGCCTGGAAGCGAGCGGTGCAATCGTTGCTGAAAATAGCTTCGCAGATATCGACGAAGGCAGCGCGGCCGAGCCGGCTTCGGCAACGGCCGCTGGCCTCCTCGACCAAGCCAGCGCGGAAGGCATCCGCCAACATGTCATCCCATGTCGCATATTGCGGCAGGCGGCGAGCTGCAGCGATCGCGTCGGCGACACTCCGCCATTCATCGAGCTCCCGCGCGAAGCCCTCGGCGAGCAATTGCTCGCCGCGCAGGTCCGAGGCCTGGGCCGGCGACGGATCGATCAAAATCAAACCCGCGACCCGCGCGGGCTGCATCGCCGCGATCAGTGCAGCGATCTTCCCGCCCCAGGAATGACCAACCCACACCATCGGGCTTGCGCTAAGATCGGCTGTCGCATCGACGACGCCAACGGCAATATCCTCGAGGCTCCAGCTGTCAGCATCATCGCTGCCACCATGACCGGGTAGATCGACGAGTACCAGCTCCTGGGCTGGCAAGTGAGCGGCGAGCCCGGCGAACCAATGCGAGTTGCCGCCGGCGCCGTGTAACAAGATCATAGGCACGCCTGAGCCGGCGCGGATGTACCTTTGCCAGCGCTGCCCTTGAACGCAGCGCGCTTCGGCAGTGAAGCCGGCAAGCATCAAACCCGATCGCGCCAACGCCGCGGATGGATGCCGCGCACATGCCCCATGAAAGGCGGATGGATGCTGTAGCCGAGGAGCTGCTGTAGCTGATCCGGCATGGCGCGAGCGCGCTCCGCCGCAATCGAGAGCAAGAAGTTTTCCTGCTGTCGCGCCCACGGCTGGCAATATTGATTCGACAAGCCGAGGCGCGGCATATCGCTGCGATTGGCGCCGCCGCGATGTACCAGCGTACCGAGAAATACGATTACCGAGCCGGCGAGCATGGTTGCGATCCGCAACTGCCGGCGCAAATCCTCGGCCAGCGCGGGTTCATCGGGCCGCTGCCTGCGATCGGTGCGGAAATCGATCTGCGCCAGTAGATCGCCGACCACGGCGTCGCTCCAGCGGTGGCTAGCGGGAGCTACTTGGGTTGCGCCGTTCTGCTCGGTGAACGCGTCGATAGCCCATATAGTACTGATACTGATCGCCGGACGCGGACGCGGAATGCGGTAAAAGCTGTCGTCGGTGTGCAGCGGCTGCGAGGTTTCCCCGGGCAGTAAGCAGATCGCCTGGGATGCGGTGAGAAGGTATCCCGGCTCGAGCAGGGCGTCGCAGATCGCCAGGATGCGAGGATGAAGCGCCAGCCGCTCGCAAGCCGGGCCCGAGCCGACCAGACTGTAAATACGCTGCGTCCGCAGACCCTCGAAGTTGTTGCGGCCGGTGTCGCCGCGGGCGAGCTCGGCAGCGAGCTCGGCCCGCAAGGCATCGAGCTCAGCCGGCCCAAGAAGCTCGGGCACGATCACATAACCGTCGCGCCCAAGCGCGGCGAGATCATCGGCGATGTCGCTGGTCATCACCGCGGCGGCATACCAGCTGCGCCGGCGATACGAAATAAGATTGAAGCAGCAACCGTGACGGTTCGTGCTGAGAGCTGAGCCAGTGCACTGGTGAGATGAGCCAAGGAGCTCCGTTCGGCCTGAGGAGGCGCGAAGCGCCGTCCTTCGACGGTGCTCAGGACAGGTCTCGGAGGCGCAGATCGACCTGGGCTTCGAGACGCCCCTTCGGGGCTCCTCAGCCCGAACGGTTCGTTGGCTCATTTCACCAGTGTCGGCGCTGGTGAGGC
>DASPMH010000793.1:0-6219 GCA_035627175.1 Terriglobales bacterium
CCGCCAGCACCAAATAGATGATCACCACCGCCAGCACGTAGGCGAAGGCTAGCGCGTTGCCCGACTCGAAAAAGCTCTCCGATTCGCCCGAGTAGGTGACCCGATAGCCGGCGGTCGACGGTAGCGTCTCCTCGGCGATGCGGGTGATCTCGCTCAACGCGGTCCCCAACGACGCCCCCTGCATCAGATAGCCGCTGATGGTCGCCGAGCGCAGCCGGTCGTAGTGCGGCACCCCTTGCGGCGACACCGTCTCGCGCACCCGCACTACCGAGCCGAGCGGAATCAGCGGATCGTCACGGCCACGGACGAATACGCCGTAAAGATCGCGCGCCGTCGAACGCTCCTCGCGATCGAGCTGAGCGATCACCTTGTAGGTCTCGCCGCGCTGCTTGAACGTCGACAGGTCGAGACCGCCGAAGAGGATCTGCAGCGTCGTCGCGATGTCGCGCACCGACGCGCCGACATCGCTCGCCCGCTCGCGATCGATCTCGACCTCCATCTGCGGCTTGTTCATGAAGAGATCGCTGCGGACGTTGACCAGCCCCGGGATCGCGCGCGCCTGGGCGACGATCTGGTCGGTGTACTTGGCGAGCTCGGTGATGTCGGGGCCCTGCACCACCAGCGAGACCGGCGAAGAGTCGCCCGCCTGCCCTAGCGGCGGCAAGCCGGAAGGAAACGCCTGGATGCCAGCGACCTGCCACATCTCGCCGCGCAGCTGATCGACGATCTCCATCTGGGTGCGCTCGCGCTCTTCCCAAGGCTTCATACTGGCGAACATCGCGCCTTCGTTGACCTGCCCCGGCGTGCCCAGCCCCAAGGCGACTACCGAAAAGGCGCGATCGATCTCCGGGACGCGCGCGACGATCTCCTCGATCTGGCGCTGGTAGGTGTCGGTGTACTCGATGGTGCTGCCTTCGGGAGCACGGGTGAAGGCGAGCAGCGAGCCGCGGTCCTCCATCGGGATGAACTCCGAGGGGATGATGCGCAGCAGGAACACTCCGAGGCCGACCCATATCAGACCGATCAGCAGCACCGTTCCGCGAAAGCGCAGTGCGCGCTCGAGCAAACTGCCGTAGGCGTCGGCCATACGGTCGAAGCCGCGCGCCAGAGCGAGCTTCAAGCCCCGCTCTTCGCCGCTGTGACGGAGAATGCGGGCGCACAGCATCGGCGAGAGCGTCAAGGCGACGAAGCCGGAGATCGCGACGGAGGCGGCTACGGTGAGGCCGAACTCGCGAAACAGCAGTCCCGTCGTGTCGGTGAGGTAAGCGAGCGGCAGGAACACCGCGACCGTCGCCACCGTCGCCGCGATTACCGCGAAGGCGATCTCGTCCATGCCGCGTCGGGCCGCCTCGAACGGCGACACTCCCTGCTCTACCCAACGCGAGACGTTCTCGAGCACCACGATGGCGTCGTCGACGACCAGACCGATGGCCAAGGTCATGCCCATCAAGGTCAAGGTATTGATGCTGAAGTTGAGCATGTAGAGCACGAAGAACGTGCCGATCAGCGACACCGGAATGGCGACCGCCGGGATGATCGTCGCGCGGATGTTGCGCAGGAACAGAAAAATCACCGCGACCACCAGCACCACCGCTTCGAGGATCGTCTGGCCGACGTCGCGCAAAGATCGTTCGATGAATATCGAGGTGTCGAAGGCGTTGTCGATCTTCACTCCGGCAGGGAGGCTGCTGCGCAGTGCTTCGATCTCCTCCTTGATGGCCCGCGACACTTCCAGCGTGTTGGCCTTCGACTGTTTGACGACACCGAGTCCGACCGCCGGCCGGCCGTTGAAACGCACGATCTTGCGATCGTCCTCGGCGCCGACCTCTACCGTGGCGACGTCGCGCAGGTAGACCGGCTGGCCGTTGACCTCGGAGATCACCAGAGCGCCGAAATCCTCCGGCGACTTGAGCTCGCCGAGCGTGCGCACGGTGAACTCGCGCTGCAAGCCCTCGACGCGCCCTGATGGGATGTCGACGTTCTCGCGCGCCAGCGCCGCGGCGACGTCGCCGACGACCAGGTAGTGAGCCGTCAGCCGGCTGTTGTCGAGCCAGATGCGCATCGAATAGCGCCGCTCGCCGGCGATCATCACCTCCGAGACGCCCGGCAGCTTGCCGAGTCGATCTTGAATCGAAGTCTCGGCCAAGGTCGACAGCTCGAGCTGCGAGTGACGATCGCTGTACATCGCCAGCCACAAGATCGGGAAGGCGTCGGCGTCGCGCTTGGCGACGATCGGCTCCTCGATGTCGTCGGGGAGCTGGTTGCGCACGCGGGCGACGCGGTCGCGGACGTCGTTGGCGGCAGCGTCGACGTCGCGGCCGAGCTCGAACTCGACGGTGATTTGCGCCACCTGCTCGCGACTGAGCGAGGTGACGTGCTTGACCCCGTCGATGGCGATCAGTTGGTCCTCGAGCAGCTGGGTCACCGAGGTTTCGATCACCTCGGGCGCCGCCCCCGGCAGCACCGCGGTGACCGACACCATCGGCGGATCGACGTCGGGATAGAGCCGATTCTGCAGGCGCGTGAAGGCGATCGCACCGAAGAGCGTGATCACCAGCGACAGCACCGTCGCCAGGACCGGCCGCTCGATGCAGAGCTGCCAGATCCTCATGACTTCACTCCCTCTGCTGGTGTTGCCGCTTTCGGCGATTGCCGCACCACCGCGCCTGGCATCACCTTGTGCACCCCGACGGCGACGATCGTCTCACCCGGCCGCAAGCCTTCGGTGATCTCGACGCGGCCCTTCTCGCGGATGCCGAGCGACACCGCCGAGCGCTCGGCGCGCTCGTCTTTGCCGACGCGCCAGACGTAGGAGCCCTGCATGTCGTAGGCGACGGCGGACTCCGGCACGACGATATGGTCGTCGCGATAGGCGATCTCCGCGGTGATGTTGGCGAACAGCCCCGGCCGCAGGCGCCCGTCCTGGTTCTCTACCTTGGCTTTCACCAGCACCCGGCGATTGCGCGGCTCGAGCGTCGGCGCGACGAAGTAGACCTCGCCCGGGAACGTTTGGCCGGGATAGGGAACGACGCTGACCGCGAGCTTGGTGCCGACCCGAGCCAGCGGCAGCGCCATCTCGGGCAGAGTGAAGAGCAAGTGCAAGGTGTCGACCGCATCGAGACGCACCAGGTCGGTGTCGCGGTCGACACGATCGCCCACCGACACCATGCGATTGCCGAGCATGCCTTCGAACGGCGCGCGGATGGCGGTGCGGTCGAGAGCGACCCGTTGCTGATCGCGGCGAGCCCGCGCCACTTCGAGCTCGGCGCGAGCGCGCTCGAGCTCGGCCTCGGACATCGTCTGCTTGGTGCGCAACGAGGAGGCGCGGCGGTAGTCGTTCTCGGCGAGCGTCAGCCGCGCTTCCGCTTCGGCGAGACGGGCCCGTTCTTCGGCATCGCGCAGGCGAAACAGCAAGGTGCCGGCCTTGACCCGGTCGCCCTCGGTGAACTCGACACTGGCGATCACCCCGGTGGTTTCGGCGTGGATCATCACCGACTCGGCCGCCTCGAGCGCGCCGACCATATTGGCGATGTCGCGAATCGGCTCAGGGCGCACTTGCAGCAGGTCGACCATCACCGGTGGTGGTCCGGAGGGGCGCCCTTGCGAGTCGGCCGGCGACTGGCAGCCCGAGAAAACCAGCCACAGTGAGACAACAAGCAGCAAATCGCGCACGCCCGGCATAAACCCTTCCGTTTCCGATTGGATGAAAGGGCGGAAATATACCGAGCCGGCGCAACCATGTCGACGCACCCGCGCCGCAGCCCGGGTGCGTCGAAGGGCTGTAGCACGCGCTCTCCGAGCGCGCCGTAGGGCTGTGGCGCGCGCTGGTTCAGTCGGAGCGGTCGCGGAAGAGGCCGTTGAAGTTGCGCTTGGCGGGGGTCGAGAAGTTGGCGGACCAGCAGATGCCGTGGCTGTTCCACAGCTGGACGAAGACCTTGCGCTGTTGGGTCAGCGGGGCGAGGGGCTGCGTCGTGCGCGCCGGCGGCATGCGGGTCAAACCGAGATTGAGGCCGCGGGCGTGGAACATGACGAAGGCTTGGCCGTCGCCGCCGCGCTTCAGGCTGATCGTCTTGACACCGTTATTGGAGTAGGTGCTGTCGGTGTAGAGGAATCCCTTGGTCGTCGCCTTCCAGCAGGCGCCCCCGCGGTTGCAATTCTGTAAACCGGCCGGCGCTGCGACGGTCAGCACCAGATCGATGTCCTCGCCGTCCTGATCGTAGACACACAGCGTGTAGTCGGTGTCGACCGTCGGTTGGCCGAAGTCTTCCATCGAGGTCGCCTGCCCCGGCACCCACTTCCAGACCAGCTTGTCGCCCGCGTCGGGAGAAATGTTGCGCAGGTAGAGGAACGACTTCTCGCTTTTCACCGGGACACGGCAGCCATCGGACGGCTCGGGCGGGCAAAGCCCGGTGGCGTCGACGATCGCGGTAGGCTCGATCGTTTCGGTAGCGGTAGCGGTAGCGGTCGCGGTCGCGGTCGCGGCGGCGGTGCTGGTGGCGGTCGCGGCGGTGTCCGTCGCTGATGCCGCGGCCGTCGCTGTCGCCGATGGCGCTGCGGTGTTGGTCGCGGTGGGGAGAGCCGTGTTGGTCGCCGTCGGTGCGAGCGTGCTCGTCGCCGGAACGGTGTTGGTCGAGGTCGGCACGATCGTACGGGTCGCGGTCGGCGCAACGGTGTTGGTTGCTGCCGGCGCGGCAGTGTCGGTGGCCGAGGGAACGGGCGTATGCGACGCGGCGTGGGTGGCAGTGCGCGTCGCCGTCGCGGTGTGCACCGGCGTCGCAGTGTGCGTTCGTGTCGAGGTATGGCTCGGCAGGGCGGTGCTGGTTGCGGAGGGGACCGCCGTGTGAGTGTGCGTCGGTGTGCGCGTCGACGTGCGCGTCGACGTGCGCGTCGCCGTCGGCGGCAGCGGCGTCGCGGTGTCGGTCGGTGGCGGTGCGGTATTGGTCGCCGTCCCGGTCGGCGTCGTCGTGCGAGTGAACGTACGCGTCGGGGTGTTGGTGCGGGTGAAGGTGCGGGTCGGCGTTCGCGTCGGCGTACCCGTGCGGGTGAAGGTCGCCGTCGGTACCGTCGCGGTCAAACAGAGGGCATCGGCCTTGGCACCGGCGCGGCTCGTCGACGGATCACGCAGGATCACCTTGAGGTACGAGGTACCCGCCGGCGCCGTCGCCGCAAGCGAGAAGGGACCGCCGAGCGCTCCGGTGTTGTCGATGTCGGTGGCGATGATGTGGGTGGTGGTCGAGCCGACTTGTGCGTCGGAGCTGTTGTAGAAGCGCAGCTCGATCGTCGGCTGCACCGAGGGCGTGTGCGTGCCGCTGTAGAACGACATCGAGTAGAGAGTGCCGGCGGCAGCACTGACTTCCTGCGACCACAAGCCGGTCTCACCGCCGCTCCCCCAGATGTAGCCGACGCGATTGCCGTCGGGCGGATCGAAGGCCGTCGTTCCACCCGACTCACCGCTCTCGACCACCCAGTTGGCGGGCACGGTATCGCCGATGCTGTTGCTGCCGGTGCTGGTCTCGAAGCTAGCGTTGAGCAACAGGTTCGCCGGGCAATAGGGCGTCACGGTCGCGGTGCGGGTGGCCGTCCGCGTCGGGGTCGCCGCCCGCGCCGGCACGACGGGGACGACGCAGAGAAGCACGACCAACAGCGCCCCGATGGGAGCAAACCCACCGGTGCGCCTCCTTGCCAATCGCTCGATCATTTTCTCGAACGGAACAGCAAGGCAAACGCCAAAGCAGCTGGGTCAGCCGGAATCCACAGGCTTCCTTAATGGGGTCAGCGACTTAGCGTCGAGGCTGAACGGCACGGACCGCTTGCACGCGGACCTCCGGCTGGATGAAATCAGCCAATTCGCCCCAACTCAGCCGGCGGCTGTCGCAACTTTGCGCAGTCGCGCTGCGCTTACTGGCGTTACCGCGAAATTCCCAGTTCCCCGGTCCCCGGCTTCCGATTCGGGGCGGGCGCGTGTCCAGCTTGCCGCCGTCGCGAGTTGGGTGTCATATTCGCGCCATGACCGACCCTGTGCACCGGATCCGTTATGATTTGGCGGAGTACCTCGCGCTCGAAGAAGCGAGCAACGTCAAGCACGAGTTTCTCAATGGGCAGATCTATGCGATGGCGGGCGGCACGCCGGAGCATGCCGCGCTTGCGGCAGCGGTGGTCGGGCTTCTCTTCGCCCAGGTGCGCGGCAGCCGTTGCAAGGTGCATGACTCCGACCTGCGA
>DASPMH010000794.1:0-7587 GCA_035627175.1 Terriglobales bacterium
TGAGTGAGCTGACCCTGCGCATCGGCGATGGCGAGCTGGTGGTGGTCGTCGGCCCATCCGGATGTGGCAAATCGACGCTGCTGCGTTTGATCGCCGGTCTCGAAGAGGTCTCCGAGGGCGAGCTGCGCATCGGAGGGCGCAGCGTCAATCAGCTCTCACCGCGCCAGCGCAACGTCGCGATGGTGTTTCAGGACTATGCGCTCTACCCGAACATGACGGTGCGCGGCAATCTCGAGTTCCCGCTGAAGATGGCCAAGCTCGACAGCGGCGAGCGCGAGCGGCGGGTGCAGTGGGTCAGCGAGATGCTCGGCCTGGACGAATTGCTCGCCCGCATGCCGCGCCAGCTGTCCGGCGGGCAGCGCCAGCGTGTCGCCATGGGGCGAGCGCTGGTACGCGATCCAGCGGTGTTTCTCCTCGACGAGCCGCTGTCGAATCTCGACGCCAAGCTGCGCAGCCAGGTGCGTGCCGAGATCGCCGAGCTGCAGCAACGGATGAAGTCGACGATGATCTATGTCACCCACGATCAGGTCGAGGCGATGACTCTAGGCGATCGCGTCGCGGTGCTGAATCGCGGCGAGCTGCAGCAGGTCGCGCCGCCGCAGGAGCTCTACGATCGGCCCGCCAATGCCTTCGTTGCGGGGTTCATCGGCAACCCGCCGATGAATCTCCTCAGCGCAGCTTTCTCTGCCAGCGATGGCGGGCTGCGGCTGCAGCTCGGTGAGCAACAGCTGCAGATTCCGGAGCCGCAGGCCAGCGCGCTGCTGGCTCTCGAGCGATCCCCGCAGCGCTTCGGCATCCGTCCGGAAGATCTGTCCCTCGCCAGCGGCGCGCTGGAGCAGGCGCTGCGGGTGCAGGTCACTCATGCTGAATACCTCGGCTATGAGACCTTGGTGTACGCGGCCGCCGGTAGCGAGCGGGTCATCGCCCGCCTGCCCGGCACAATACAGTTCGATCGCGACGCGCCGATCCACCTCCAGCCCGACTGGAGCAAAGTCCACTTCTTCCATGCCGACGGCTCCAGGATGCGGTAGTAAAAAGGAGGGACTCCATCGGAAGATGGAGATGAAATCCAACCTTGGTCCAATGGTTCGCGGCAGGCGCCTGATCCACAGTGCGCGCCGTGATTCTGCGCAACCGCAAACATGTCGTACTGTTCGCTGTACTCGCTGCCGCGGTGCTCGTCGCCGCGATCGTCGCGGGCTGCCAATCGCGCGCAGTCCGGCGTCCGGTCGCTGCCGCCGATGCACCATCGATCGTGGTAGTCGTCGTCGATACACTGCGTGCCGACGCGGTATCGGCGTATGGCGAGGTCAGCGGTACGACCCCCAACATCGACGCCTTGGCCGAGCGCGGCTTGCGCTACCAACATGCCTACGCCCCCGCGCCTTGGTCGATCCCTTCGCACGTCTCGCTCTTCAGCGGGCTCGGGCCGGAGCGCCACGGCATTGGACTGAGGAACCGGGCGGTGGCGCCCGAGGAGCTGAAGATGCTTGCGGAGCGTCTTCGCGACGCCGGCTATGAGACCGCCGGCTTTGTCGAAAATACTCTGATCAGCGCACCCTTCGGCATGGAGCAAGGCTTCGACCACTTCCGCGCGCGCAGTCTCGAGCAGACGGTGGCGGACATGTACCATCCCGGCAGCACCGATTTCAGTATCGCCGCCGAAATCGAGCACTGGGTGGCGCAGCGCGATAAGAGCCGCCCCTTCTTCGTTTTCGTCAATTTGTTCGATGCGCACGAGCCCTACCCGGTTCGCGACGAGAATCCCTTCCTGCCCGCTGGCGTGACCAAAGAGCGCGCCTCTGGGGTAGAGCAGTCCCTGAATCGCATCTGCGATCGACTGCCGCCTGCGGAAGAGTTGGCGATTCTGCGCGGGCTCTACCTCGGTGACGTCGCTGCGGCCGACGCTCTGGTCGGCAAGGTCCACCAGCTCACCACCACGGCGGCTGGCGATCGTCAGCTGATCTCGGTGGTCACTTCGGACCACGGCGAGCATCTCGGCGAGCATCGCCTCATCGACCACTCGTATACCGTTTATAACCCCGCACTGCGCATTCCGCTGATCGTCAGCGGCGTGCGGGACATCGATCCTGCGGTGATCGACGCGCGAGTGACTCTCACCGATGTCACTGCGTCGGTGCTGCAATGGGCGAACGTGCCCGCCGACGACATCGACGGGGTGCCATTGCCACGCGGGGCGGTGCTCGGCGACGAAGGACGAGCTTTGTTGAGCATGTTGCAGGACATTGCGCCGCCTCCGGATTGGCCGTTCGAGGTGGTACCGCTCGACGAGAATGCCGACGCCGAGGCGAGAGAGCATTGTGGCAGCGAGGATCGCGTTTTCGGCGAGATGGTCGCTGTGATTCGCTACCCGTACAAGCTCAACTGGTACGCTCGCTACCCGGCTCAGCTCTACAACATCGAGGAAGACCCGCGCGAGGAATTCGACTTGGCTAGTGCGCACCCTGACGTGGTCGAGCGGCTGAGTAGCACCGCCCAGCAGAAGATACGGGCGGGGCAGTTGGGGGGACCTGAGCCGGTGGCAATCGACTCCAAAGCCCGCGAGGCGCTGCGGGTGCTCGGGTACGAAGACTAGTCGGGGTCGCAATAGACCCTTCGCGGTTCTCCCGGGAACGGCTCAGAAAAGCTCGCACAGGGTTCGGCTGTCCAGCGGCCGTCGGGGAGCGTAGGCCGCCATTCGATCCCCGGATCGATACTGGCAGCGACCGCGCGCGAGATCCGCGATCGGGAATGGAGAGTGTAGATCACCGCATTGGGCCACTGGGCGCAGATGCCGCGGGCAATGCGGCACTGCTGCTCCATGGCAGGACTCCAAAAGATCGGGTCGGCAACCGGGTCCACTCTGTCGCCGTTGCTCTCGGTGAGGCTGCGCCGGTTGCGGTAGTTGACGAGCGAGAGCGGAGCGTCCGGAAAGGACCATAGAACGTAGCTGGGAACGTTCGAGCAGCACTCGACGTCGGACAGGTACAGCAACGCGCCTTTTTCTTGGCCTCGGTCGATACGGTTTGCCTCGAGGATGATCTCGGTGGCCGAGCTCGACAGGAGCCGCGGGTTGATCCAGTCGAAGATCAGGGCTCCCGAAACGGCGCAAAGGGCCACCGAGGCGGTGACGCCCCATCGCCGCACTGCCGGCAGTGCAGACGCGTACAAGGCCTCGAACGCTAGGGCGACGAATGGCGCGGAGATCACCGGCAGTGCCAGATTGCGAAGTGGCGAGGCCCGGTCGTAGTCGCTCGCCAAGACTACCGACGACAGCGGAAACAGCCATGCGAGCACCGCTGCAAGATACGCTCTGTCGTGGCGGACACTGCGGAGGCATAGAACCAAGCCGATCGCGGTCAAGGCGGCGGTCCAAGGCTCGAGCAAGGTGTCGGCCCACAACCTGAGCGCGGTGCGAGGAACGGCAAAGGGGCTCAGCAAGCCGCCCAAGGCAATATCGAGCGGGCCCGGCCTACCCGCCCGCTCCAATCCCGCCAAGGTCGGCGGCTCGAATGGATCGCGTTGCTCGTGGACAATCCACTCCAAGGTGCTCCAAGGCCAGGTCTCACCACTCACCTCGTGCTGGAAGCGGGCGAAATCGAAGGCGGCCCAGAAGGGCAACATCACCGCCAGGCAGGACAGGGCGGAGGTAGCGAAAGCGGCGGTAGGAAAGCGGGGCCGGCGAGTGGCTATCCAAAGCGCGGCAAGCAGCGCGGGCCCAGCACAGAGCGCGACATACCCCTGGGTTGCGGTCAGTCCCGCTACCGGGCCGAGCAATAGCAGGGCGGCGACCGATCGCCGCCGGTGCATCTGGACCAGCAAGGCGAGCAGGATCGCTGGCAGCGGTAACATGACACTGTAGGGATAAGCGCAATAGGGCAGCATCATGGTGATCGGTGCACACAACACCGCTGCCGCAGCCAGCGGCGCCGCCCGCCGAGAGACGAGGTGGGCGGCGCTCCATGCGACAACCCCGGCTGCCAGTGCGATCCAGATCATTCCCACCACCTGCAGGGCTCGCACAGTCGGCGGTTGCCCGGGGTGAAAAAGATCGGCGCCAGTAAGCAGGATGGCGATATCCCCGAAGCCTTGCTGGGTCATCGAGGTGACCAGGTTGGTGCCCCGCTCTATCCCCTCGGTCAGCGATATATAGTTGCCCCAAGCGTCGACGATATTGAGGGAACGCGGGTTGTCCCAGACTACAAAGAGCCGCCACGCACACCATGCGATCAGCAAGGCGGAGCCGATCAGGGTCCCTCCAGCGATCGCAGGCCACTGCCGGGCGCCGAGAGGGCGCCAATTGGATGCCAGCCACACGATGGCAGCCGGAGCGAGCAACAGGCCGAGGTAGAGAGCCTGGCCCCAGCGGGAGAGCCCGGCGGCGAATTGGCTGGAGACGGCATGCAGCCCCGCCACGATCAGCGCGCCCCACACCGCTGTCGGCGGCACCGGCACTTTCGCAAGCTCATCGGCATCCGCGACACGCTGCGGCAGCGGAAGCCGGCAAGCGAGCAGGCATGTGCCTGCGAGCAAGGCCGATAGTCGTGCCAGGACCCACCAACCCGGCACCCCGGGGAAGAGCCGTAGCAACAGCGTAGCCTCCGGAGCCGGGGCCACCGGCGGGACCGGACCGGGCGGCACCAACAGGGAAAGAGCGTAGAAGCAGATGCAGAAGGCGCCCAATGCGAACCAACCCTGGGGTTTCGTTCCTGATGTTAGCGCCATAGGAGGTCTGGCATGACTACGGGAGAGAGTCGGATTTCGCAAAGCTCTGTGAGCGCCGGTCGGAGGTGATTGTGTGGGGCTGTCGGCGATTGAGCGTTGACTGCTCAACGTAGTCTGTTAGATGGTTCGCAGCCTCTGAATCGAATTCCTTATGATCGCCGACACCATCCGACAGGCGCCTGAGCGCGAGCCGGGCGCGCGCGCTTGGCCGTATCTGCTGCCGTCCTGGGCAAGGATTGCGCGAGGAATTCTGCTGCGGCGACCGATCTTCGCCATCTTGCGACCGACGGCGCGTTGCAACTTGGGCTGCACCTACTGCAAGGTTCCCAGCGCCACTCGCGGTCCCGAGCTCGAGGTGGAAACGCTTCACAAAATCATGCTTCGCCTGAGGTCTTTAGGCGTCGGGATCCTCAATATCGGCGGGGGCGAGCCGACCCTGCGCAACGACATCGAGCACATCGTCGCCGCGGCGACACCGCATTTCACCACGCGCATGCAAACCAACGGCGTCGGTTTGTCCGAGGATCGCATTCGAGCGATCGTCAAAGCGGGCTTGCATGGCGTCTCGGTGTCGCTCGACACGCTCGATGCCGAGCGGTTCGACGAGTTGTGCGCGGTGCAGGGGTCTTGGGAAGGCGCGGTGCGGACGATGCTCGCTTTCGGCCGCCACATGCCACGGCGGGGCCCGCTGTTGATCCTCAATGTGGTGGTCTCCAAGATGAACCATCGCGAATTACCGGCGATGGCGCGTTTCGCCGCGGCGCTGGGATTCCGGGCCGCTTTCGTGCCGATGCTCAGCGCTGTCGACATCGACGCGGAGAAGAAGTCCTACTTCCGCCGCTCCGTCCCACAGCTGCTGCCTTCGGGCGAGGAACGCGCTGCGCTCAAAAATTCCTACGCGCAGGTGATCGCCGCGGCTAAATCCGGGCTGCCGATCGCCAATTCGCTGCAGTTCCTCAACGACTGCATTCGCTACGTCGATGTCGGCAAGCGCGGTTGGACCTGCGAGGCCGGATCGCTGTTCATCGTCGTCGCTCGCGACGGCAAGGTCGGACTGTGCAGTGAGATCCCGCCGGAAGACAATATTCTCGAGGATGAGGCTTTCGAGGAGCTGCGCAGCGGACGGTGGGCGCGCGAGCGTGAGGATGCAGTGCTCAACTGCCCCGATTGCATGCATCCTTGCTTCAGCGAGGTCAGCCTGCTGCGCCACGATCCGCAGGTTTTCTTCGGCAAGGTGCGCACCGAGGTGCAACTGCACGCCCGCCGGCGGCGCGAGGCTCCGACCTATGACGAGGCCGTCGCTCTAGCGCGTAAGCTCAGTGCCGAGGTGGCATCGTGAGCTCGCTGCCGAAGCGGTTTGCGCCGTTCCTCCAGCGGGCGCACTCGATCTTTTGGAAGAGCGGTAATCCGCTCTACGTCATCTTCTTCGTCACCAACCGCTGCAACGCGCGCTGCGAACACTGCTTCGTCGACCATGACGTCAACGCTCGGCTCGAGCTCACCGTCGACGAGTATGAAATCATCTCGCAGAAGATGGGGCCTCTGCTGTTCGCCTTCTTTACCGGCGGCGATGCGTTCATCCGAGAGGATCTGCCGGACATCGTCCGGCCTTTTGCTCGCCGAAACGGCTTGCGCAAAATTCAGATGCCGACTGCAGGAGCGCACGCTGAGCCTACCGTCAGACTCACCCGCGAAGTGCTCGCCGCCGCGCCGGAGGCCCATCTCGGCGTCAGCATCAGCATCGACGGAATCGAGGAAGATCACGATCGTGTCCGCCGGGTGCCCGGGCTCTTCAAGCGTGCCATGGAGACCTACTACGCACTGAAGGATCTCGCTGCCCATCACGACAACCTGGCCGTCAATGTCGGACTGACATTCTCGGCGATGAACCAAGATACCGCCCTGGAAACCTATCGCTACCTGCGCGACAAGGTGGGTGCCGGCAACATCCTCTATACCGTCGTGCGCGGGCAGCCGAAGAATCCGGCGAGCCGTTTTCTCGATATCGCCAAGCTACAGCGCTTCAACGCCGAGGTCGACGCCGATATCGTCCATGGCGGTCACGGTTACAGCGGATTTCCCTTCGCTTCCTTCATCAATGCCAAGAACCTCGTTGCGCACGAGCTCAACATCGATCAGCTGCAAAACCCGCACTTCCGGATGCCGTGTTACGCCGGCAAGCTCTCGGCGGTGGTTGATTACCAGGGGACGATCTTTCCCTGCGAGATGCTCTCCAAGCCACTCGGCTCGCTGCGCGAGAACGACTACGATTTTCAGAAAATCTGGAAAGGTCACCTGGCCGAAGAGGCGCGCAAGTTCATCAAGGACAGCAAGTGTTTTTGCACCCACGAGTGCTTCCTCTCGACCAACATCCTCTTCACCCCTTCGATGATGCCAACCGTTCTTCGCAAGTGGGCTTCGATCGAAGTGGGCAAGCGTTTCGGCTCGCGCCCGAATGCTCCCGCAGACGCGCCCGTCGCTGTGACGACGACGACGCCGGAGCAGGTGGCCAGCAATATCGTTGCGCTCAGTGGAGCCCGCACCGCCGACCCCGAATGAGTCCGCGGTGACACCCGCCTCCAACCCGTCGCGCGTCGCGGTGATCGTGCCGGTACGCAATGGCGCGGCGACGATCGAGGAGTGTCTCCTAGCCTTGCAGCAGGAGCCCGGCGTAGACGAGCTCATCGTCGTCGATGATGGCTCCACAGACGATACCGCGGCCCGCCTAATCCGCTTCGAGGGCGTGCGGGTCATCCGCCACGGCGAGCCGCGCGGGGCTCCGGCCACCCGCAACACCGGTGCACAGGCGACCCAAGCCGACATTCTGGCGTTCGTCGACGCCGATGTGGTGGTGCTCGAGGG
>DASPMH010000795.1:0-3470 GCA_035627175.1 Terriglobales bacterium
ATCTCGGCGATCTCGGCGATCGAATCGTCGGTGAAATGTAGCGTCACCCCTTCGGTGCTCATCAGCGCGCTGTACTGCTTGGTCAACGCATTCTGCGGCTCGGTCAGGATGCGGACGAAGTCTTCCTTGGTCAGCGGCTCGAGCTCGACGCGGATCGGGAACCGGCCCTGGAACTCGGGAATGAGATCGGACGGCTTCGACATGTGGAAGGCGCCCGAGGCGATGAACAGGATGTGGTCGGTGCGGACGATGCCGTACTTGGTGCTGACCGCGCTGCCCTCGACGATCGGCAAGAGATCGCGCTGGACGCCCTGCCGCGAAACATCGATGCCGTGCGAGCTCTCGCGGCCGGCGATCTTGTCGATCTCGTCGATGAAGACGATGCCGGATTGCTCGACGCGGCGGATCGCCTCGCGGGTCACCTGCTCCATATCGACCAGCTTGCCCGCTTCCTCCTGCTCGAGAATCTCCAGCGCCTGAGGAACCTTGAAGCTCTGTCGCTTCGACTTCTTCGGCAAGAGGTTGCTGAAGAGATCCCGCATGTGGGTCTCCAGCTCTTCCATGCCGTGCGGGGTCAGCACTTCGACCAGCGGCGCGTTGCCTTTGGTGATCTCGAGCTCGACGACGCGGTCGTCGAGCATGCCCTCGCGCAGCATCCGCCGCAGCTTGTCGCGCGTCGAAGATTCGGCCGGATCGCCATCGCCTTGGCCGGGCAGGAGCAGGTCCAGGACGCGCTCTTCGGCGAGCTCGCGGGCGCGCAGAGTTACTTTCTCCTGCTCCTCTTCCTTGACCATCTTGATGGCGAGGTCGGTCAGATCGCGGATGATCGACTCGACGTCGCGCCCGACGTAGCCGACCTCGGTGAACTTCGAAGCCTCGACCTTGAGGAACGGAGCGTGCGCCAGCCTGGCCAGCCGCCGGGAGATCTCGGTTTTGCCGACGCCGGTCGGGCCGATCATGATGATGTTCTTCGGCGCAATCTCGTCGCGCAGCTCCTCTGCCACCTGCAGCCGCCGCCAGCGGTTGCGCAACGCCACCGCGACGGCGCGCTTCGCCGCCCGCTGCCCGACAATGTAGCGATCGAGCTCCGAGACGATCTCACGCGGGGTCATTTGGCTCATGCGCAGGTAGGTAGCACAGAAGAGGGCTTCGACCAGGGGAGGCCTGGGGGTCGGGCGGGAAGCGCAACCCAGGGTCCCCTCCCCCGTGAGCATTTTTTGCGAACGGGGGAGGGTTAGGGAGGAGGCAAATCCGCGGCGCTACTGCGACTCGCCACGCTCAGCTTCCGTCGCCGGGGTGGTCTGCGGCTGGCCGGCGGCGGCGCGTAAGGCGCGCATCAGCGCCCGGCGCTCGGTCTTCTTGCGGCGCTCGCGGTTGAAACGCGCCTTGTCACCTTTCTTCATGCTCATCGAAATACCCTCGTATGGAATTGGAATGCGCCGACATAGCGCGGCGGGCGGCGCGGCGCCAGTCGCGCTATCGGATGCCGTTCGAATAGGGCCGAGAGCTGCTCGGCCAAGTGCGCTCGCAGAGCGCACGCGGATTCGGGCACACTCTACGGGCTGACGGCCAGGGATAGGGCCATGCCGAAGCCGATGACGATGACGACGCGGCGGACCGCTTCCCGCCCGACCCGGCGCGCCAGGCCCGCGCCGCCGTAGCCGCCGGCGATCGCTCCAATGGCGATGACCAGGGCGTCCGACCAGCTGACCGGTCCGAACAGCATGAAGTAGATCGCAGCGACCAGATTGATGCAGACGGCGAAAAAATTCTTGAGCGCATTCATCTGATGAATGTCGCTCAGCCCGAGTAGCCCGAGCGCGGCGAGCATCAGGATGCCGATGCCCGCGCCGAAGTAGCCGCCGTAGAGCGCCACCAAGAGTTGGAAGACGATGGCCCCGATCCACCAGCGCCGGCTCTGCTGCGCGTGCGCCATCTCCCACCGTAACAGGCGCGAGATCGATTCCTGCGCTGCAAACAGGCAGGTGGCGAAGCCGATCAAGTACGGCACGATCGCGTCGAAGGTCTGATCGGGGGTGCGCAGGAGCAGCACCGCACCCAGCAGCCCACCGAGCAGCGACGGAGCGGAGAGCATTTTGAGCCAGCGCCCGCTCTGCTCGAGCTCGCGGCGAAAGCCGTACATCGCGCCGATCGAGCCGGGCCACAACGCCGCGGTGCAGGTGACATTGGCGACTATCGGCGACACGCCGACCCAGACCAGCGTCGGGAACAAAACCAGAGTCCCGCCGCCGGCGACCGAATTGATCATCCCCGCAGCGAACGCGGCGGCGAACACGGCCGTGGGATGAAGGAGTGCCCCCACGCCTCTCAGATCTCCTCCACCGTCAGCTCGTCGTTGGTGTAGATGCACAGCGCCGCCGCTTCCTTCATCGCGATCTCGGCGATGCTGCGGGCGTCGAGGTCGGTGTGTCGCATCAGCACCCTGGCGGCAGCGAGGGCGTAGTTGCCGCCCGAGCCGATCGCGATCGCCTGGTCGTCCGGGTCGATGACATCACCGCTGCCCGACAGCACCAGCAGCGCCTCCTTGTCGGCGGCTACCAACAACGCTTCGAGACGGCGCAGCACCCGGTCGGTCCGCCAGTCCTTGGCAAGCTCGACCGCGGCCCGTCGCAAATTGCCATTATGGCGCTGCAGCTGCTTTTCGAATTTCTCGAACAGGGTGAAGGCATCGGCGCTGGCGCCGGCGAAGCCGACCAGCACCTTGCCGTCGAAGATGCGACGAACCTTGCGGGCGCCGCGCTTCATCACCGTGTCGCCGAAGCTGACCTGGCCGTCGCCTGCGATCACCACTTTGTCGCGGTGGCGCACGGCGAGGATGGTAGTGGCATGGATTGGAGGGAACATCGCCTCAGCTTTCGGCCATCGCCGCCGCCCCGTCAACCCGCGCAAAAAGGGGGATGACCCCCTTTCGGGATCTTCCCCTTTTTCTCAGGCGCGGGGGTGGGCTTTGTCGTAGACCCGCATCAGCTGGCTGAGGTCGACGTGGGTGTAGCGCTGGGTGGTGGAGAGGCTGGCGTGGCCGAGGAGCTCTTGGATGGCGCGCAGGTCGGCGCCGGCACTGAGAAGGTGGGTGGCGAAGCTGTGGCGGAGAGCGTGCGGGCTCGCTTTGGTGGCGATGGCGCTGGTCAGCACGTAGCGGTCGACCACACGGGCGACGCTGCGGGTGGTCAGACGCTCGCCGCGGGTATTGAGAAAAACCGCCTCCGGCTGGCGCACCCCGCGCGGGCAGAGCTCCCCGATCTTGTCGAGGTACGCCGCCAGCGCCGCCAGGGCTCGCCGCCCGATCGGCACCACCCGCTCCTTATTGCCCTTGCCACGGACCCGCACCATCTCGACATCGGCGTCGATGTCACGCCAGTCGAGCCCGACCAGCTCGCTGACGCGCAAGCCCGCGGAATAGGTGACCTCGAGCAGGGCGCGATCGCGCAGGCCGGCGGCGGTATCGGCCG
>DASPMH010000796.1:0-5377 GCA_035627175.1 Terriglobales bacterium
TCTGGCCGGGCGCGGTCAGCCCTGCGGTACTCAAGGTCGCCGTGCGGGCGATTCGGGTGGCGCTCGAGGATACCGCGACCGAGCCCCGCTTCGTCGAAACCATCGGCCGCTCGGGGTATCGGTTTCTCGCCGAGCCGCGGATCCGGCTGGCGCCGAGCGCGGCGCCGACGCTTGTCGTCGGGCGCGAGGCCGCTCTCGAGCGCCTGCGGCGCTGCTTCGCCGCAGCGCGAAAGGGCCATCCGCAGCTCGTCTTCGTCACCGGTCCAGCGGGGATCGGCAAGACCGCCGTGGTCGATCGGAATTTCCAACCCATGTATTTTGTAATTTCGTCCATTCGAATGAACCGGTCCGCGGTAATGCACGCATCGAAGATCAACCGGCGAGACTTAACAGCGCAGCTCTACTTGGCGGATCCAGAAAGGAGCCGAGTGGCGCTACGCAACGGTGCTGGCCTGATACGAAATGCTTTCATTTGAATTTGAGAGATCACTTGGCGAAGCTCAGCGAAGCGCAAGCGTTTATCAGGTCCGAGCCGTCCGACTGGCGATCGAGGAGTCGACGAAATGAGAGACAGTGCGCGCTATGTCAAAATCATCGAGTGGTCAGATGAGGACCAATGTTCGTGGGCAGCTCGCCCGGCCTGATCTATGGCGGCTGCCACGGCGACGACGAACGCGAGGTATTCGATCAACTCTGTCGGATTGTCGAGGAAGCGATTGAGCTCTACCGCAAAGACGGCAAGCCGCTGCTCCCCGAGACCGCCGGCCGTGATTTGGCGAACAAGCTGCAGCCGGTAGCGTGAGCGAACCGATCGGAGAAGAGATACGGACTTGTGACAACCGCTCGCCCGAGGCACAACGGGCGCATGTGGGGGCGCCTCTCTTTCGTATTCTGCGGGCTCGTCATGGTCAGCGTCGCACGGGCGGAGCTGGTTTACGTCGGCGACGATGCGGGGGTCACGGTAATCGATTCGGGCACGGCAACGATCCTTCGCACCGATCCGACCTTCGTGCCGCAGGCGCTCGCACTCAGTCCGGAGGGTCGAGTCCTCTATCTTGCGATCTCGAGTCCACACTCGCAGGTGGTGGCGACCGACGCGACCACCGGCGCGGTGCTGCAAGAGTATGCGCTGGCGTCGCCGCCTTTCGATGTGGCGCTCTCTGGTGACGGACGACGCCTGTGGGTGTGGGCGCACGACGGCTATCAAGTGCTCGACACCTCGGCACTCGCGGAAGACACGGATGGCGAGCTATCGCCGGCAGGGGGATTCCTCGCCACCAACCGGGATGGAAGTTTGGCGTTCGTCGTTCACATCAATCTCGGTGGCTCGCTGGTGGCCATCGATGCGACGACCTTGGAAGTGGTTGCCGAGGCTGGCGCCTTGTACCAAGCGAATGGCATTCTCGCCCTGCACCCCGACAATGAGACGGTCTACAATCTCGGCTGGGAGTTTGGGCCCTTCGTCCAGATCACCGATCCCGTCCGCCAACGGTATGGCTCATTATCAGAGCGCCCTTTCATCGGTTCGTATACGAGCTTCCGCGACATCGCCTTCAGCGCCGACGGCACCCGCGGCTACATCGCCCATCCGTCGCGGTCGGGATCGAATCTTCTCATCCTGGACACCACTGCAGCGCTCAATCCTACGGTTCTACGCTTCGTCGATTTGAACTTCGCGCCGTCCAAGATCGCGCTCGGTCGCCGCGCGACGCAAGTTTATCTAACCGGTTCGCGCTGGGAGAAAAATCTCGTTGCTGTCTTCGATACCAGCACCGATCAAAGCCGCAGATTGGCAGTTCTGCCGCGACCGCCGCACCATCTCGTGGTCGGACCTGGCGGAACCGTTGACATCCCGGCGACTCCAGCGGCGACCGCTACACCGAGCCCAAGCGCAGCTCCTGCGGACCATTCGCTGGAGCGGGTGTATGTCACATCGCAGGATGGGCTGATCGGACTCGATGCTCGCCGACACGACATCGTGCAGCGGATTCCACTGGGTGCGGCGGGCGGTCTTGCGGCGATCGGCGAGAGGTTGTTCGTCGGCAGTACCGACGCCCAAGGTGTCGAGCGGCTATCGCGGCTCGATGCGGCGACGGGTCAGGTGTTGCACAGCATTGCAGCCCCGGGAGTGGTGCATGCCATTGCTGGAGCGCCGAATGGCGCGCTGTGGGTTTCGCACAGCGCGCGTTGCGCGGAGGACGGTCCGTGTGTCGGCGAAACGGGCGTGACGGTATTCGACAGCGAAAGTTTGCAAGTGATCGGTCTGCCGCTGGTCGGCGACCGCAGGCTCACCGGGCCGGTTGCGATCGGTGCCGGTGGTGGCGTGGCGTTCCACCGCAGTGGATTCAGTAGCATCGGCGCGACCGACACCGCTAGCTACGAACCGCTTGGCTGGAGTCCTACGGTGTGCTGTCTGAGTCGTGTGGTGGCGGTGCACCCGAACGGGCACGCCGTCTACGCGCTCGGCAACGAATTCGGCGGCTTCGTTGCGGTCGCCGATTGGAGCGGGGATGGAAGCTACGCGCCCGCCGTTTGGGTTGGCAACGACCCGATCCGAAGCGATTCCGAAACTGACATCGCTTTTGCTGGCGACGGCCTGCGCGCCTATCTGCCGGAGCGTTCGGCTCGTTTGTTCGTCCTCGATACCAGTGATCCGCTGAACCCCTCGACCGAGCGGATCATCATGCTCGACCATTCGCCTGATCGCATCGCGCTCAGCGCCGATTCTTCGACCGCGTATCTAACCAATCGCAGCGACGCATCGGTGTCCGTCGTCGACTTGGAGCGCGGAGTGGTGACCGACACCGTCGCCGTCGGCCAATACCCCGAAGCAATCGTCGCGGTCGCCATCGCCGCAAAGGATGATGGGTCCGACGGTTTCGGCAGCAGCGGCTGCCAGCTTGCTGATTCCGCGCGCTCCGGTGGCACTCTTCCGTTGCTAGCACCGCTGTTGGCGCTGGCGCTGCTTGCCGGGTTTTGGAAAGGAGCCGGAAGGCAATTCTCTAACTACCCAGCGGCGCGCGACATCCCGCGCAAGGGGCTCGAGCGCGAGCCCTTGCCCGTGTAATCCCTGCCCCAGCGACATTGGCCTGGAGTAAACGTCGCCGGGGACGGGTCGTAACGTCATTGTGACGGTGGCGAATTGTGGCGAATTGGAGGCATCAACCGATGGCGCATGCTG
This sequence comes from Terriglobales bacterium, assembly GCA_035627175.1. Taxonomy (GTDB): domain Bacteria; phylum Desulfobacterota; class Binatia; order HRBIN30; family HRBIN30; genus DASPMH01. The sequence goes on from DASPMH010000796.1 coordinate 3,182, forward strand.
TACAGATTGGCGAGTGCAAACATCGTCTGCGCCCGCGCCAGGTTCTTCGCCAGGCCGCGGTAACGGACCTTGGCGAAACCCCACAGCCGTTTCACCACTTGAAAAGCGTGCTCGCCCCGCGCTCGCACGCGCGATCGCGCGCGGTTGATGACTTGCCACCATTTGCTCAAAGAATTACCTGCCGTCCCGCGTCGGTTCATCCGATAGCGTACGCCAGCGGACTCAAAGAGGATTCGGTCTTCTTCCTTCCAGTATGCCTTGTCGCCATAGAGCGCGTTCTCTTCACCGTGGATCAGATTCTCGAGCTGCGTGATATCCGCCGTCGCCGCATCCGTCGCGACCACGCTGTGCACCACTCCCTTGGTATCGCTCCCGATGTGAAGCTTCATGCCGAAATGCCATTGGTTGCCCTTACGGGTCTGCTTCATCTCGGGATCACGCTTCCTTTCTGCGTTCTTCGTCGAGCTCGGGGCCGCGATAATCGTGGCATCCACGATGGTACCGGACTTCAGCAGCAGACGCTTCGCAACCAGAAGCTCCTTGACCAGATCGAAAATCTTCGCGGTCAGCGCGTGCTTCTCCAGCAGATGTCGGAATCGAAGGATGGTGGTCTCGTCCGGCACGTCGTCTTCGCCCAGCTCGACGCCGACAAAGCGGCGGACCGATTCGCTATCGTAGATAGAGTCTTCGGGTTGCGGGTCGGACAGATTGAACCACTGCTGCACAAAGTAGATTCGCAGCATCTTCTCCAACCCCAGCGGTTGCCGGCCATTGCCGGCCCTCGGGTAGTGCGGCTCGATCAATGCAATGATCTCTGTCCACGGAATCACCGCGTCCATCTCGGACAAGAATCGCTCGCGGCGCGTCACCTTGCCCTTCTGGCTCCACGCTACCGATGCAAACGTTCGCTGCGTCTTCATAACCACCACCTCCGCCTGCGCCTCAACAGCCGTCACTTATACACGACGACGCGGGACTTGTGCAGAGCTTCCCTAGTCCGTGCCCGCGCCGATCAAGCCGTCGACGGATGCCCCGGGGGCACGCACAGACGAGGGCGTATTAGCGAAGGGTGGGTGGCAACTGTCCGTTGTCAGAAGCATTGGACCCCCTGATGCCGAGTTTCTCAGAAGCAGTCCCCTCTCGCCGGGGGATTTGTCAAAAGCATTCCCCTCCTTGGGGCTGTCGTCGTGATGCCGAACGATGCCAAGCCACTGCGGCGGCGCCCGCTGGGCCCCGTTGGAGGTGGCGATGGCGTACCAGGAGGTCACGATGTTGGAAGTCAAAGAAATACTGCGGCTGTGGTTGGGCGGATGCGGCAAGAAGCGCATTGCCCGGCTGCTGAGGGCAGATGTGGAGACAGTGCGCGGCTACATCATCGCACCCACGTACCCTTCGTCTACCGTACGTCCCCTCGCCTCCTCGGCCAGTGCCTGACGAGCTGGTGTCGTCGGGGAAAGTCGCTCGTGTCCAGTCGCTTCACCGTTACTTGATTGATCTCGTTGTAACAGAAGCGGACATGCCGATTCGGGTGACGAAACTCGCGCGCTAAAATGACGTGATCACCGGTTCTGCCCGGCAAGTAGGCGACATCCATCAGTGCCGCTTACGATGCCAGCCCTCACGGCAAACTCGCAGGTGCCGGCACCGGTTAGATGCATCAAATCAGACACTGTGCCGTAGATCGCAACGGAATAGCGGCCGTCCCGCCGAAGCGGCAGCGGTCCAATCTTGTTTTCGAAGCCGTCCGGTGTCACCCCATAAACGAGCGCCCTAAGTAAGCCTTTCCCTTGAATGTGCCAGACCACCTCATCTCCACCCTGATAAGAGTCACTATGTGCTACCACAAGAAATTCTCGTACAGTGATCTTCCGGCCTTTTCCGTCCAAGAGTCGAAAAAGCACATCTGAGTCTACGTTGCCATCTATCGCGAACCGGAAATGGGTAGTTCCACAGTCGGTGCCTAGCGACGCCGCGGCTAACAGCGAGACCGTCAAAGACAACAATCGAATAAGCCTAACGGCGTCAGTTTTAGCGAGCAATGACACCGCGATACTCCAAGTATAGCCCGAGAGTTCGTGGGACGCGTACGTTTCGCCCATAGGGAAACAACAGCGGATGTTGGCCTAGTTGAAGCCGGCCCACATTCTCCACAATCACCGCTTGCTGTTCAAAGTTCAAATTGCCAAAGCTGCCACT